>NZ_JBHVHF010000285.1:0-10649 GCF_042800315.1 Streptomyces sp. NPDC057638 | reverse complement strand
CCGCTACGGTGATCCGTCCGGTGATCCGTCCGGTGATCCGTCCGGTGATCCGTCCGGTGATCCGTCCGGTGATCCGTCCGGTGATCCGTCCGGTGATCTGTAGGGCCCATCCGTCGGGCCCATCCGGGCCGACGGTCGTACGGGCGCGATGCGGATGGCCGCCGTCAGGGCGCGGTCCGGGGCGCGACCACTCCATCGAGGGCGTGCGGCGCCGATGCCCGCCTCCTCGGCCCCAGGAGCCTCCCCCGACCCGCGGATACCCGACCCTCGGACGCCCCCGATGCTCGCCCCTCGGGTGCCCGCCCTCGATATCCGCCCTCGATACCCGCCCTCGGATATCCACCCCTCCGATATCCAGCGAGAAGGCGGCGGTGATACGGCGCGAGTGGGCCATCCAGCGCAAAAATGATACGTTGATGTCTCACCGTAGACGTGTTCGTATCATTCATTGCTGATGGAGCCTCCCATGTCCCTCCTCGCCGCGACCCCTGTCGCGGACCGTGTCCACGCGCGCCGCTGGATCGTCCTCGCGATCCTCTCCGGCAGCCTGCTGCTGATCGCCATGGACACCACGATCCTCAATGTCGCCTTCCCCTCGCTCGTCGCCGATCTGCGGCCGGGCGCCGTCGAGCAGCTGTGGATCATCGACGCCTATGCCCTGGCCCTCTCCGGCCTGCTGGTGACCGCCGGGGCGCTGGGCGACCGCTGGGGGCGCAAGCGGCTGCTGCTGGCCGGTTTCGCGCTCTTCGCGCTGGCGTCGCTGGGCGCGGTCTTCGCCACCGAGGCGTGGCATGTGATCGCCGCCCGCGCGCTGCTCGGCGTCGGCGGTGCCGCGATCATGCCCGCCACGCTCTCGATCCTGCGGCATGTCTTCACCGACGCCCGGGAGCGGGCGTTCGCGTACGCGGTGTGGTCGGCCGTCATGGGTGGTGGCATGGCGCTCGGGCCGGTCGTCGGGGGACTGCTGGTGGAGGACCACGGCTGGGAGTCGGCGTTCCTGCTCAACATCCCGGTCGCGCTCGCCGTGATCGCCCTCGGCAGCTGGCTGCTGCCCGAGTCGTTCGCCCCGCGCGCCGGACGCTGGGACTGGACCGGTGTCGCCCAGTCCATCGTCGGTATGGTCGCCCTGGCGGGCGGTATCAAGCAGCTCGGCAAGAACGGGCTCACCGAGCCCCTGCCCTGGCTGACGCTGGCGCTCGCCGCTGTCGTCCTGACCCTGTTCGTCCGCCGTCAGCTGCGTCTGGCCAACCCCCTGCTCCAGGTGCGCCTGTTCGCCGGCCGCGCCTTCAGCGTCTCGGCGATGGCCATCTTCCTGGGCATGGTCGCCCTCGGCGCCGTGCTGTTCCTGCTCACCCAGTGGTTCCAGTACGCCCAGGGCTACTCGCCGCTCCAGGCGGGTGTGCGGGTGCTGCCCGCGCCGCTGGCCCTGGTGGTGACCTCGCTGCTCGCCCCGGCGTTGATGCGGGCGCTGCCGATCCGCCATGTCATGGGCGGGGGGCTGGTCGTGATGGCCGCGGGGCTCGCCCTGCCCTGGCTGGCCGTGGGCGGTGACGGTGAGCTGCCCTACCCGGTGGTGGCGGCTGCCCTCGCGCTCATCGGCTTCGGCGCCGGAGTGGCCATGACGGTGGCCTCGGTCACCCTGATGGCGGCCACCCCGTCCGAGCATGTCAGCGGGGCCGCCGCGATCGAGGAGACCTGCTATGAACTCGGGGCCGCCCTGGGTGTCGCCTCCCTCGGTTCGCTGGCGGGCGCCCTCTACCGTGACGGTCTGTCCGACTCCGTACCGGCCGGGGCGCGGGACTCGGTGGGCGAGGGTGCCTACGCGGCCCAGACGCTCGGTGGCGCCGACGGGGCCTCGCTGCTGGACCAGGTGGCCCGCGCCTTCACCCACGGCATGACGCCCGCGTACGCCGTCGGTGCCGTCCTGGCCCTGGGCGCCGCCGCGACCGTCTGGGCCTGGATCCCCCGGGGTCTGCGCCCCACTGAGAACGCTCACTGACCGCCCGTCGGTGGTGCGGCGGCGCTGTGGAATCCGGACGGCCGGTCCGCCGGGACCGGTCGGGGAGCGCGGACGGATACGGCACACTGCACCGATGCGTGATCATGTGGAAGTGTCGGAAGCGCTGGGGCTGCGCACGTGGTCGGCGCGGGACGCGGAGGCCGTCCTGACCGCGTTCGCGGACCCCCTGATGCGGGGGCAGGCCAGTGAGCCGGTGGTGTCACGGGACGCCGCGGAGCGGTGGCTCGCCGAGCGGCGCGAGCGATGGGAGGCGGGCTCGTCCTTCGCGTTCGCGGTCGTCGACGAGCGCGACACCGCCCTGGGCAACGTGGCGGTCGGCGCGGTCGACCGGCGCCATGGTGTGGGGTGGGTGTCCTACTGGACCACCCCGGCCGCCCGTGGTGGCGGCGTCGCCTCCCGGGCCCTGCGGGCCCTGTCCCGCTGGGCCTTCGATGACGCCGGACTCTTCCGCCTGGAGCTCGGCCACCGGGTCAACAACCCCGCTTCCTGCGGTGTCGCCAGGGCGGCCGGGTTCGCGGTGGAGGGCGTGGAGCGGCAGCGGCTGGAGTACGACGGGGTGCGCTTCGACGTGGAACGGCACGCCCGACTGGCGACGGACGAGGATCCCGTGCGCCGGGATGGCCGGGCCGGTGGATCCGCCGCGCGGCCGGACCGAGGCGTGGGCGGTGATCACCGGGACGGCAGACTGGCCCCATGAACGCGACTGACACGCTGAACTCGCGAGACCCCAAAGACGACTTGTTCTTCTATCTCCAGTCCGCCCGTGACGCGTTGCTGTGGAAGCTCGACGGACTCTCGGAGTACGACGTCCGCCGCCCGCTGACCCCGACCGGCACCAATCTCCTGGGCCTGGTCAAACACGCGGCCAGCGTCGAACTGGGCTACCTCGGCGACACCTTCGGGCGCCCCTCCGACGAGCCGACGCCCTGGCTGGAGGAGGACACCGAACCCAACGCCGACATGTGGGCGACCGCCGACGAGTCCCGCGAGGAGCTGGTGGCCTGCTACCGCCGGGCATGGGCGCACGCGGACGCGACGGTCCGCGCGCTGGCGCTGGATACGGTCGGTACGGTGCCGTGGTGGCCCGAAGGCAGGAGCGAGCTGACGCTCCACCACGCCATCGTGCGGGTGATCGCCGACACCCACCGGCACGCCGGGCACGCCGACATCCTCCGCGAACTGATCGACGGTTCCGTGGGCATGGACGAGAACAACACCAGCATCCCGCCCGGCGACGCGCACTACTGGCAGGAGCACCGGGACCGGCTGGAGCGGGTGGCCCGGGAGGCCGGCGGACGGGCATGACGGCCGCCGCCGGACCCTGAGTCCCGAGCGGGCCCGCCCCCGCCGGAGCGGCTGCCCCGGGGGGCGGGCCCTACGGAGGGCGGGGCCCACCGGCCCGGTTCGGACACCGGGAGCGGGCGGGGCCGTACGGGAACACCGGGAGACCATCCGCTACGACGGACAGCTCACCCCGGCGGCCAGGGGTGGTCCGGGGAAACCGTCCCGTTCTGGCGCGGACGGTTCTCCTCCATGGGTCACCGGGAGGGCGCGCCGGTGGAGGCCGTCGTGGCTCCCGTCCCCGCCAGACCGCCGCCGGTCCGGACGGCCAGCCGCTCCCCGGGCCCGTCCACATCCAGCCGCACCAGGTCCTCCTCGGTCTCCCGGCGCACCACCACCCGCGCGTAGCCGTCGCGGACGAAGACCACCGCCGGACGTGGCAGCTTGTTGTAGTTCGAGGCCATCGCGTACCCGTACGCGCCCGTCACCGGGGTCGCCAGCACATCGCCCACCCGCAGCTCCGTGGGGAGCGCCGCGTCGTCGATCAGGATGTCGCCGCTCTCGCAGTGCTTGCCCACCACCCGGGCCCGCGCCGGTCGGGGCGCCTCGGGGCAGCGGGGGAGGAACGCCTCGTACCGGCCGGAGTAGAGCGCGGGGCGCGGGTTGTCACTCATACCGCCGTCGACACTGACATAGGTACGGACGCCCTCGATCCGCTTGATGGTGCCGACCCGGTAGAGCGTCAGCCCGGCGCGCGCGACCACGGAACGGCCCGGCTCGACGGTCAAGGGGCCCCGCCAGCCCGCGCCATAGGCCGCCTCCCTGACCCCCGCGGCCCACCGCGCGAACGAGGGAGGCGACTGGTCCGACTCGTACGCCACGCCGAGCCCGCCGCCCACCGTCAGCCGTTCCGCGCCCACCTCGGCCGCGAACCGCGCCACCACGGCCGCGCCCGCCGCCAGTTCGGCGACATCGAGGATCTGGGACCCCACATGGGCGTGGATGCCCTCCCACACCATCGCGGGCGAGGACTCGGCCCGGCGCACCGCCGCCAGGGCGGCGCCGTCGCCGACACCGAAGCCGAACTTGGAGTCCTTGCCGCCGGTCTGGATGGAGGCGTGGGCACCGGCCGCGACACCGGGGGAGACCCGCAGCAGCACCCGGACCGGAGGCAGGGACTCCGTGGCGTGGAGCCGCTCGATCCGGTCCATCTCGTCACCGCTGTCGACGACCACGTGGCGCACCCCGGCCGTCAGGGCGGCGCGCAGCTCCCGCTCGTCCTTGTTGTTGCCGTGGAGCACGATCCGCGAGCCCGGGACGCCCGCGCGCAGCGCGACCCTCAGCTCGCCTCCGGAGGCGACGTCGAGCAGCATCCCCTCCTCGTACGCGAGCCGCGCCATGGCCGTGCACAGGAACGCCTTGGAGGCGTACGCGGCGCCGTCGGGGCCGAACGCGGTAACGGCCTCGCGGCAGCGCCGCCGCAGATGCTCCTCGTCGTAGACGAACAAGGGCGTGCCGAAGCGCCGTGCGAGAGCGGTCAGGGGCACCCCGCCGACGGCCAGTCCCTCCGGACCGGCCTCGGCGGTAAGGGGCAGCAGCGCGGCGGCGACGGGTGACGACATGGTTCCTCCCCGGAGGCTTGGTCACCGCCCATCCTGTGCCGACGAGGAGGCGGGGAAAAGCGGATTCTTCCGGGGGTGAGCATCGGCATTGTTGATGCTCGTCTCCAGGGGACCGCGCTCAGGACGTCACCCGCGTTCGAGGTGCCGGTGGTGTGCTCCCAGGCCCGGGCCCTCCGCGCCGCCTCCGGAACGGAAAGGGGCACCGGGGCTCGTTCCTTGGCCGGGAACACCGATCTCGCCGGGGCGGGAGTCAGCCATCCCGCTGTTCAGATCGAGGAACGTGGAGAGGGTGTGAACCGCTCGGACATCACACCCGTGAACAGCTGTGGTGAGGTTGAGCCCCGGTCACCCCCGCCAGCCCCACGGCTGCCCTCCGAACCGCCACGCACCAACACCGTACGCAGGACAGAGCCCCCGTCTGCCCCCGGAGGTGCTGCATGGCACACGACGACATGGCGTGTTCCGGTCCGGTCGGACCAGACCACGAGCGGACGCCCGAGGCCACCGGCTGGATGTCCCCTTCGCGACCGCGACTCCGGCGAACAGCCCCGCCGACCGCCCCGCCGACCACCCAGCCCCGCACCACCCGTGAACCCGCGCCGGAGCGCACCCCGGCTCGCACGCGCTCCGGCGCCACCCCGGCCGACCGGCGTCCGGCGCCACCGCCCGTCGGCCCCCCGCACGGGCGGCGCCCGGCCCTGCCCGGACTGCTCGCCCATCCGCTGGCCGCGTCCGCGCACTGCGCCCTGATCGTCGACTCCCTCGTCCGGCACCGGCGGGACGAACTGCGCTGGAAGGGCCGCCCGGTCCGCCCCGCACCCGCCCCTCCGGTCCGCCCCGCACCCGCCCCTCCGGTCCGCCCCGCACCCACGCCCGACCGCCCCGAATGACCGAACCCCCGCCCCCGCCCCCGGCTCCTCCCGGCCCCCGTGACACACCTGGACGGCGCACCGGCGCCGGGCCACGGAGGGTGATCACCCGAGTGGGGGAGCGGGCGCGGGCGGTGGGGCCCGGGGTTGACCGGCCCGCCGCCACGCCGGAGTTGCGGCCCCCCGGGACCCATGAGTCCGTTAGGACGTGCTCCGCACATCCCAGCGGCAGGAGGAGACATGCGCACCATGCAGAACGGCCAAGCGACCGACAAGCTGTCCGTGGTGTACTCGGTTCACGTGGTGGAGGGCGGTGAGCAAGGCTTCCTGGAGGCGTACGACCGCATACGGAAGTCCGTGGCCAGCGTCCCCGGTCATCTCATCGACCGGCTGGGCGAGCCCATCGACGACTCCCGCCAGTGGGTCATCACCAGCGAGTGGGAGACGCCCGAGCACTTCTTCGCCTGGCTCCAGGGCGAGGACCACCGGGCGCTGCTGGAGCCGTTGCGCCGCTGGGTGGACCAGACCCAGTCGCTGCGGTTCCGCGTCATCCAGGAGACCGTGGGAGCGACACCATGACCAACCCCAGCGCGACCGGCCCGGTCGCCGTGCTCGGACTCGGCACCATGGGCAGCGGGCTCGCCACCCGCCTGCTCGACCAGGGCGTCCGGGTCCGGGTCTGGAACCGCACCGCCGAGCGTGCCGAACCGCTCGCGCGCGCGGGCGCCGACGTCGCCGCCCACCCCGCCGAAGCGGTCGCGGGCACCACGGCCGCGATCTGCGCCGTCGCCGACAGCGAAGCGCTCGCCCGGGTGCTGCGCGGACCGGACGGGATCCTCTCCGCCGGGCCCTACCCCGGCTCGCTGGTCTGCGCCTCCACCGTGGCGCCCGATGATGTCGTCCGTCTCACCGGCGATCTCGGCTCGGTCCTGGACGTCGGCATGCTCGGCAACCGCGAACACGCCCGCAGCGGTCAGCTCCGCCTCTTCGTCGGCGGTGAGGAACGCGTCTTCGACGCCGGGCGGCCCCTGCTGGACCTGCTCGGCAAAGAGGTCGTCCACCTCGGCGCCCTCGGCTCGGGTATGCGGATGAAACTCCTGCTCAACCTGCTGATGGGGATCGAGGTCCAGGCCATGGCCGAGGCCGTCGAACTCGCCGCCGCCTCCGGCCTCGACCGCACCCGCGTCCTCGGCGCCATCGCCGTCAGCGGGTTCGCCTCGCCCGTGATGGCCTTCAAGTCCAAACGGCTCGCCGCCGGACGCTTCGACCAGCCCGACTTCCGGCTGCGGCTGATGGCGAAGGACCTCCTGCTCGCCACCGAGCAGGCGGAGGCGGCCGGACTGCGGCTGCCCCTGCTCGCCGCCGCGACCGGGACCCATCTCCGGGCCACCGAGGAGGGCCACGGGGACGAGGACTGCGTCGCCGTCGCCCACGCACTCGCACCGACCCCGGGAATCCGTACATGATCATCGATATCCACGGCCATCTCTCCCCGCCCGAGGCCGCCCGGCGCTTCCCCATGCCCCCCGCCCTGACCGATGTGGACGGCATGCTGGCGGCCCGCGCCCAGGCCGGGATCGACCTCACCATCATCGGCAGCCCGGTCGGCGCCGGAGCGATGGCCCGGGTCCCGGGCGTCGACAACTACCGGCAGCCGCGCGACAAGCTGCGCGCCTTCCACGGCTGGCTCTCCGGGGTGATCTCCACCTTCCCCGACCAGTTGCGCGGCTACGTCTATGTCAACCCCTTCGGCGACGACGACCATCTCGACGGGGTCCGCGAGACCCTGGCCGACCCGGCTTTCGTCGGTCTGATCACCACCTCCAGCGTCCATGGCGAACTCCTCGGCTCCCCGCGCGCCGACTCCTTCTTCGCACTCGCCGCCGAGACCGGCGTGCCCGTGCTGGTCCACGCCCCCGCCGAGCCGATCGGTACGGAACGGGTCGAGGACCTCGGTTTCGTCGAACAGATCGGCCGCTTCAACGACGTCTCGCTGGGCATGGCGATGATCGCGTTCGCGGGCTGGCTGGACAAGTACCCGTCGCTGACGCTGATCGGTGCCACCGGGGGAGGGGCGCTGGCGCTGCTGCCGGAGCGGCTCCAGACCGCCGCACGCCCCCGGCACTGGGGCGGACCACCCCCCGGGGGCGCCCCCGGGGGCGCACGGCCCGGCGGCGCGCCCACCGGTCCCGGTGCGCGCGGTCCCGGCGCGCCCGGCGCGTCCGGCCCGCCCCGGGCGGACCTCCCTGGCAACGGCCCCACGGACCCCTCGCGTTCCGCGGCCCCGTCACCAGGGGACGCGGACGGTTTCCCCGGCCCGTCGCGGGGCACCGGCCCCTCCCGGTCCCCCGACCCCGCCGCCGCGCTGCGCCGCACCTACGTCGACACCAGCGTCTTCAGCCCCGCCCACCTCGGCCTCAACGCCGAGGTCCTCGGCCCCGAGCGGATGCTCTTCGGCACCGACTCGCCCCCGCTCTCCGTCCCCCTGGAGGAGTACATCCGGGCGGTGGAGAAACTGCCGATCGACCGGGCGTCCCAGCAGCGCGTCCTCGGCGGCAACGCCGAAGCCCTCTTCGACCTCCAGGAGCGCCCGTGACCACCGTCGACGACCCCGCGCAGGCCGCGGCGCGCTGCACCCCCGAGTTCCGGCGCGACCCCTACCCGGTCTACGGACATCTGCGGGACCACGCCCCCGTCTGCCCCCTACGTCCCCCGCACGGCCTCGACACATTCCTGATCACCCGGTACGAGGACGCCCGCGCCGCCCTGTCCGACCCCCGTCTCAGCAAGGACATGTACGGGGCCATCGAGGCGTACCGGAGGATCTTCGGCGACTCCTCCGTCGCGCTCGACGACAACATGCTCAACTCGGACCCGCCCAAGCACACCCGGCTGCGCAAGCTCGTCAGCTCCGCCTTCACCCCACGCCGGGTCGAGGCGCTGCGCCCCCATGTCCGCGATGTCGTCGACCGGCTGCTGGACGAGTGCCCGACCCGGGAGCCGGTGGACCTGCTCTCCGCGTTCGCCTTCCCGCTGCCGATCATCGTGATCTGCGAACTGCTCGGCGTCCCCCCGGAGGAACGCGCCCAGGTGCAGGCATGGTCCACCACCGTGGCGCACACCGGGTTCGGCAAGGAGGCCAAGGAGGCGCAGGCCCGCGCCGAGGAGAGCCTGCACGACTTCTTCGCCGACCTGGTGGCGCACAAGCGCGGCCGTCCCAGCGAGGATCTGCTCAGCGCGCTGATCGCGGCCCAGGACGAGAACGGCACCCTCACCGACCAGGAGCTGATCTCCACCGCGTTCCTGCTGATGTTCGCGGGCCACAAGACGACCGCCTATCTGCTCGGCAACGCCGTCTACCACCTGCTCACCCAGCCCGGACAGCTGCGCGCGGTCCGGGAGGATCCCGAGCTGCTCGGCCCGGCGGTGGAGGAACTGCTGCGCTACGACGGTTCGGTGGAGAGCGCCACCTTCCGCCACGCCACGGAGGACCTGGAGATCGCGGGCGTACGGATCCCCCGTGGCTCGCTGGTGCAGATCGCGCTGAACTCGGCCAACCGGGACCCGCGGAAGTTCGACGAACCGGACCGGTTCGACGTGCGGCGCCCCGGCCGTCCGCAGACCGCGCATCTCGGGTTCGGCCATGGCGTCCACTACTGTCTGGGCGCCCCGCTGGCCCGGCTGGAGACCCAGCTCGGGCTCACCGGGCTCTTCGGCCGCTTCCCCGAGGTGACCCTGGCCGACCCGCAGTGGGAACCGCCCTGGCTGGAAGTGCCCTTCCCGGCCTTCCGGGGGCTTCGGGAGCTACCGGTCGTCCTGGTGCCGCCGAATGAGGAAACCCCCTACTGACATGGGGTGTTGACGGACAGGTGACGCATCGGCGTGCCGAATCGGCGCGTCACCGGTCCGTGGTGGGGGAGTCGGTAGCGTGGCGCCATGGCTGATTCTCTGCCGTCTGCGTTCCCCGCGCCGACTGTGTCGTCCGCGTTGTCCGAGTCGGCGTCCGTGCCGTCCGGGCGGTCCGTGTCGCCGCCGCGGCCGGGTCCGCCCGTCGCGCCCGCGTCGCCGGTGCCGTCGGTACCCTCCGTACCCTCCGTGCCGTCCTCGCGATGCGCGCCACCGTCGCCCTCGGCACCCCTCGCGCCCTCGGCGCCGCCCGTGCTCTCCGACGCCGACGAGGAGGCGGTCGTCCGCCGCATCCAGGCCCAGAACGACGCCTTCGCCGCCCTCGACAGCGAACCGCGGACCTACGCCATCCGGGCACCGGTCCTGGTCACCGTCCACGGTGAGCAGTTCGCCGTGCCGCTCACGGTCAAGGACGTCCGCCGGGCGCTCCCCGGTCCGTCGCGGGACGCGTTCGACGAGGAGCTGTCCGCCTCCCCGCCGCACACCCTCGGCCGGGTGATCCGCCGCTGGGCCCTGGAGGTCATTCCCGGTGACGCGCTCGACCGCGTCGACGTCCTGCTGCGGGCCGAGCAACTCGCCGCGCGCCTCGGGACGGCCGCCGCGTGAGCTATCGCGTCGCCTACGCCCCCTTCGCGGAGGAGGCCCTGGGCAAACTCCCCGACCCGGACCGCTTCAAGGCGGACGTGGTCCGCACGATCGGCGCCAACACCCATGGCCATGGCTCGTCGCAGGTCGGCACCGACCGGGACCGCCGGGAGGTGGTCGTCTCGGAGGTGATCCTGCGCTATGTCGTCTCGGCGGGCATCCTCACGGTCACCGTGGTCCGGCTGATCCCCGAACCCTGACCCGCCCCGGGTATCCGGCGCCCGGCCCCGTCACACGCCCCCGCGTACACGCGCGCGCCGGGAAGCCAACCGCTCCCCGGCGCGGACGTACGAGACGGTCCGGCCC
>NZ_JBHVHF010000284.1:0-10683 GCF_042800315.1 Streptomyces sp. NPDC057638 | reverse complement strand
CCCGTACCGCCGGGGGAGGGGAGCCACCCGACCGACCCGCCCCGGCGCGCGAACGGCCCGCCCCGGCCGTACGGTGCCGTCAGGGCACCGGCGGGAGGAGCCGATGAGTCAGGGCCAGGACGCCGAGAGCCGGACGGCCCCGGGGACGGCCCGGGGCGCCGCCCGCGTCGCGGAGATCGCCCTGGAACGCTGCTCCTGCGGTACGGAACTGGCCGGGGCGGAACGCGCTCTCGCCGCCCTGCCCGGTGTGACATCGGTACGGATGGACCGCACCCGGTCCGTCGCGCACCTCGGCTACGACCCCGGCCACACCGACCCGCGACGACTGCGGGCGGCGGCCGCCGACGCCGGGTACGCCTGCGGCTGCCGGGGACGGGACGGCTCCTGCTGCCAGCCCGGCCATCCGGCGGTCGGCGACGGCGACCGGATGCCCGCGACGGCGGACGTCCTGGCGAGCGGCCCGGCACCGCTGCCTCCGGCAGGGCGCACGGGCCCGGCGGCGCGGGGCCACGGACACGAGCGGGAACACGACCAGGCACGGGACCAGGAACACGGGCACGGTCATCAGCACGAGCACGGCTCCGCCATGGTCAGGGATCTGTTCCGCCGCTTTGTCATCAGCGCCGCCGTGACCGTCCCGATCGTGCTGTTCTCCCCGGTCGGACACAGCCTCGGCATCACCGCCGCGCCCCCGTTCGGCCTCTCCGAAGGCTGGTTCGGACTGATCCTGGCCACCTTCGTGGTGGGGTGGGGCGGCTGGCCCTTCCTCTCCTCGGCGGCCCGCTCGCTGCGCCGGGGCGAGGTCACCATGATGACGCTGATCGCCACCGGGGTGCTGGTGGCCTATCTCTACTCCGTCGTGGCGGTGTTCCTCGGCACCGAGGACGTGTTCTTCGAGGCCGCCGCGATGCTGACGTCGCTCAGCCTCATCGGACACTGGCTTGAGGCGCGGTCCCGCTACGCCACCGGCCGCGCGGTGGAGGCCCTGCTGGACCTGGCACCCGCGACGGCGACCGTGGTGCGCGCGGGCGCCGAGGTCCGGGTACCGCTGGAGGAGGTCGTCACCGGCGACCGGCTGGTGGTCAGACCGGGGGAGAAGGTCCCCGTCGACGGGACCGTGACCGAGGGCGCGAGCTATGTCGACGAGTCGATGCTCAGCGGGGAACCGGTCCCCGTCGCCAAACGCCCCGGCTCGACCGTCGTGGGCGGCACGATCAACACCACCGGGGCGTTCACCTTCACCGCGACGGCGGTCGGCGCCGACACCGCCCTGGCCCGGATCGTCCAGCTGGTGCGCAACGCCCAGGCATCCCGGGCCCCCGCGCAGCGACTGGCCGACACCGCCGGGAAGTACCTGGTGTACGTCGCCCTGTCGGCCGGCGCGCTCACCTTCGCCGCGTGGACCCTCCTCGGCGGCGAGGGCACCGCCTTCGCGGTCACCGCCGCCGTCTCCGCCATCGTCATCGCCTGCCCGGACGCCTTGGCCCTGGCCACCCCCACCGCGATCACCGTCGGCGTCGGACAGGGCGCCCGGGGCGGTGTGCTCTTCAAGAACGCCACCGCGCTGGAGAGCACGGCCCGGGTCGCCACCGTCGTCTTCGACAAGACGGGCACCCTCACCGACGGCCGCCCCTCGGTCACCGACCTGGTCCCCGCCGACGGCGTCGACGCCACCGAACTGCTCCGGCTGGCCGCCCGCGCCGACCAGCCCTCCCAGCACCCCCTCGCCGAGGCCATCGTGGCGGCGGCCCGCGCCCAGGGGCTGGACGTCACACCTCCCGAGCGGTTCGACTCCCTGCCGGGCCACGGGGTCACGGCCCAGGTGGACGGGGTGCGCGTGGTGATCGGCAACGCCCGGCTGATGGAACGCGAGGGCATCGCCACCGCGCCCCTCGGCGAACGGGCCCGGGAGCTGGCCGCCGACGGCAGGACCGCGATCCATGTGGGCGCCGACGGGCGGCTCCTGGGCCTGGTCGCCGTCGCCGACGCCGTCCGCGCCACGGCGCCCGCCGCCATCGCCGGTCTGCGCCGGGCGGGCATCCATACCGTCATGCTCACCGGCGACCAGGCCCGCACCGCCGAGGCGGTGGCCCGGCGGACCGGGGTCGACACCGTCATCGCCGATGTGCTCCCCGAGGACAAGGCCATCGCCATCGCGCGGCTCCAGGCCGATGGCACGGCGGTGGCGATGGTCGGTGACGGCGTCAACGACGCCCCGGCACTGGCCCGCGCCGACGCCGGGATCGCCATCGGCGCGGGCACCGACGTGGCGGTCGAGACCGCCGATGTCGTCCTGGTCCGCGATGACCCCGCCGATGTCGGCTACGCCCTGACCGTCGCCCGTGCCGTACGGCGCACGACCCGGCAGAACCTGTTCTGGGCCGCGATCTACAACCTGCTCGCCATCCCCATCGCGGCGGGCGCCCTCTATCCGGCGTACGGGGTTCTGCTCCGGCCCGAGTGGGCCGCCCTGCTGATGAGCGCCTCCACCGTGATCGTCACCGCCAACGCCCTGCTGCTGCGGCGGGTGCGCCGCCCGTAGCGCGTCGCGGTGGTGCCGGGGATCACGCCCAGAGCGCCCGGGCCAGCAGAGCCCCGGCGAACGCGGCCGTGAGTCCGGCCGTGACGCTGACGACGACGTTGGCCAGCGCGGCGAACCGCGCTCCCGACTCCGCGAGCCGCATCGTCTCGTACGAGAAGGTCGAGTAGGTGGTCAGGGCGCCGCACAAGCCGGTGCCCAGGAGGAGCTGTGCCGAGCCGGAGGCGGCGCCGTATCCGACGGCGCCGGTCAGCAGACCCAGGAGCAGGGAGCCCGCGGTGTTGACCACGAGGGTGCCCCAGGGCAGCCCCGTACGGTGCCGGGACCGCACGGCCCGGTCGGTCAGATAGCGCAGGGGCGCCCCGACCAGGGCGCCACCGATGACGAGCAGCCAGTTCACGACCGCTCCTCGGCCTGCTGGAGCCCGCCGGTCAGCTCCGTCCCCCGGACGAGCAGACGGCGGGTGACGGCGGTCGCTGTCACCACCGCCGCCAGCGCCGTCGCCACGGTGCCCAGCAGAGAGACGAGCGCGAGGCCGGTACGGCCGCCGTGCAGCAGTTGCTGGATGTCGACGGTGTAGGCGGAGAAGGTGGTGAAGCCGCCCAGCACTCCGGTGCCGAAGAACGGCCGTACCAGCCGGTGGGGAGTGCGCACCTCGCTGATGACCACCATGAGGACGCCGATGGCGGCGCAGCCGACGGCGTTGACCACGAGGGTCGCCGTGGGGAAGGAGCCGGGCGGGGCGGGCCAGGCCAGCGTGGTCGCGTACCGGGCGGCGGAGCCGAGGGCGCCACCCACCGCGACCGCCGCGATCACGGCGCCCTCTCCCTGGAGCCTCATGGTGTCCTTCCCGCTTTCCCGCCGTTCGAGGGTACGCGGGGTGGCGGCGTGCGTGCCCCAGGGCCCCTCCTGCGAGCGGGGTGGAGCATGGCCGGGGAGCGTCGCTGTGAACGCCGTCGGACGGCTGCCGCGTGTCGGTCGCCCTCACCCGTCCGCGGCTGCGGCCCCGTAAGCCCGCCCCCGTTTCGCCAGCGGCCGGGCCCCGGCTGACGGACGGCTGACGACGGCTGACGCACGGCCGGACCCGGGGGTGTCGAACGGCCGGTCCGTTCGACACCCACCGGGCCGGAGGTCAGCTCAGGTTGTCGCCCCAGCCGCCCTGGAGCATGGTCTGGAACGCCCACTGGCCCTCGCGCCTGATGAGGACGTCCGCATACCGCAGCCGCTGGGTCTCGCCCCCGGCCGTCATCGTCGAGTCGGTGAAGACGATCACCATCGCCGGGCTGAGGAAGACAGGGGTGCGGACCGATTCGAAGGTGATGTCCTCGGCCCCCTCACCCATCACCTGCGTCATGGTCGCCACGAACTGCTGCCGGTCCCACTGGGCGGACGCGCCCTGACCGGCGGCGTTGTCGCTGACGAGATTGAGCGGGAAGACCGCGAGATCGGCCATCCGCTCGATGTCCCGGCGGGCCGCGGCCGCGTCGTACTCGGCGAACCAGGCATGAACGCTGGCGATCTCGTCGTCGGTGGGGACGTATCCGGCGTCGGGAAGCTGGGGCACGCACTCTCCTTGATGTAATCAAGTTTGACTAATGCGAGAACGGTACCCCGCCTCCACGTACTAGTCAAACTCGATTACCGCGTGATCGTGAAGTGGGGGACAGGGCGAGGGCCGGGGTGATGCGCAGCGGTGAGGAGGGGGTCAGTGCCGGCGGCGCGGGGTGATCAGCGGCCGCGGCTCCCAACGCTCCTCGACCGCGCGGTCACCGTCGCGCCGCACCAGACAGGCGCCCTTCCCCGGCAGCTCCGTGACCGCCTCGACCAGTTCCGTGCCCCGGAGGCCGACCCCGTCGTCCGTGCAGTGAGCGGTGGGCAGGGTGCCGTCGGCGACCAGCCGGTGGATGAGCGGACGCCGTCCCGGGTCGGAGTCGTCGTGCACACCGTTGGCGTAGGGCAGCAGCCCCAGGGCGTCGGTGACCGGTTGAGCTCCCGCCGGGGCCGGACGGCCTCAGAGGGCGATCAGCCCCGCGTCCGTCGGCCGGAAACCGCAGGCGTCGAAGTAGAACTCGCGCAGATGGTCATCGAAGTCGACGTGGAGCCACTCGCACCGTGCCGTGCGGGCCTCCCGCGCGGCCGTCGCGACCAGCCCGGCGCCGATCCCGTTGCGCCGCAGTCCCGGACTGACCAGGGTGTCCAGGACGAAGGCGTGGACCCCCCCGTCCCAGGCGACGTTGACGAAGCCGACGAGATCGCCGCCGCGCCGCGCGCAGACCCAGCCGAGGCTGTGCCGGTGGACCTGGGTGTGCCAGTCGGTGTCCAGCGCCCGGTGGCCGAAGCCCTCCGCGTGCAGCGCGTTGACGGCCGCGTTCTCGAAGTCGCCCCGCCATGCGTAGGTGATCGTCATGGCGCGAGTCTAAGCGCGCGACGCGGCACCGGCCGCCGTACCCATCCCACCGCGCGCGACCGCCGACCCGGGGAATCACGGTCGTCAAGGGCCCCCACGGCGGCCCCTGTTGGGACCGTACGGAGTACCGCCCGCGCCGGGACCGGCCCGCCCCGGGGAGTCGACGGCACGCGGTTCGCCGCACAGTAGGGTGAGGAAAGACGGACCTGGGAGGGGGCACCGTCCTGATCGCCGTCGGAGCGATCCTCGCGTTCGGCACCGGCCGGGAGGCGGAAGGGGCCGCTCCCGCCGTGGTCGGCCTCATCCTCAGGTGGCGGCCGGGCTGATCGGAACCGTCGTCCTCGCGAGCATCGCTCGCCGTCGGCGGTTCGAGGACGCGTGGATCGGACCGCGCCCCCGGGGCGGACAGGCGTATCGCTGTCCTGATGAGTGGAAGAGGAACGACGTGGCATCGTCAGTGCCGGAGCTTTACGGACGGATCGCGGAGCGTTTTGGAGAACTGATCCTCAACTGCCCGCCGGACAGATGGGAGGATCCGTCTCCCTGCCCGGGATGGACGGCGTGGGACGTCGTGGCCCACGTGGTCTCGAATCACCGGCGCGCCGTCGCCGGCCTGGACGGATCCGGCTACTCCGCGCCGGGCCGGGGCGAGGACCTGGCTCAGGCGTGGGACGCGGCGTCCGAGGAGGTCACGACCGCCCTGCGTGACCCGGTGAAGGCCCGTGCCCTGCTGGGAGAGGAGTTCGGCTCCATCCCGTTCGAGGAGTTCGTCCGGCGGATGGCGTGTGCCGATACCGTGATCCACGGATGGGATCTGGCGCGGGCGACCGGCCAGGACGAGGTACTGGATGCCGAAGCGGTGGCCGTGGCGACGGAGATTCTGCTGCCGGAGGACGGGGACATCCGGATGCCGCGGGCGTTCGGCGCCAAGGTTCCCTCGGCCGCCGACGCGAACGCCCAGACCAGGTTGCTGAATTTCCTGGGCCGCGAGGTGTAGCCGCGGAGGGCGCTGTTCCCCGCCGCGTGCGTCGGGACGATTGGGAGATCTCGGCCAGTGTGCCTGGCCCGGATACGGCCGAGGAGTTTCCGACCGTCCCGGAGCGCCATGGCGCAGGCGGGAGTCCGGGCCGTCACAGCGCGGACGGGTGGCCTCTCAAGCAACTCCGGTGGTGTGCCGCCCGCAGCCCTGATATTCGCTGGCGCGCGCCCGAGGGGGTTCGCAGACTGGGCGGGTGATGGACCTGACCACCGATCTCGTACGCACCCTCATCTCACGGCAGTTCCCCGAATGGAGCGCGCTCCCGATCACCCCCGTGGCCCGTCAGGGCTGGGACAACCGGACCTTCCGGCTTGGCTCGGCGCTGTCGGTGCGCCTCCCGAGCGCCGCGGCCTACGCGGCCGCCATCGAGAAGGAGGACCGCTGTCTGCCCGCGCTCGCCGGGCATCTGCCGCTGCCCGTCCCCGCGCCGGTCGCGACGGGCCGTCCGACGGCCGACTACCCTCATCCCTGGTCGGTACGGAGATGGCTGGCCGGGCTGAGTCTTGAGGCGGCCGAGGCAGCCGACTCGGCTGAGGCCGCCGGGAGTGCCGAAGCCGCCGGGGGCATCGACCGCGCCCGGCTCGCCCGGGACCTCGGGGCCTTCCTCACCGCGCTCCGGGCCGCGCCCGCCGAGGGCGGTCCGGCCGCCGGACCACACTCCTTCTTCCGGGGATGCCATCCCAGCGCCTATGACGACGAGTTCACCACCGCCCTGCGCGCGCTCGGGGACACCGTCGACGCCGGGGCCTGCCGCGCGGTCTGGTCGAGCGCCCTGGCCTCCGCCTGGCCCGCGCGGCCGGCCTGGTTCCACGGGGATGTCGCCGTGGGCAACCTCCTGACGACCGGCGGACGGCTCTCCGCGGTCATCGACTTCGGCACCTGCGGTGTCGGTGATCCGGCCTGTGACCTCGTCATGGCCTGGACCTACTTCACCGGCGCGGAGCGGAGGGTCTTCCGTGACGCCGCCGGGCTGCCCGACGACGCCTGGCGCAGGGCGCGGGGATGGGCCCTGTGGAAGGCGCTGGTGACCATGGCCGGGATGTCGGGCCCTGACCCGGAGGGCGTCCAGCGCCGCGTCCTCGCCGAGGTCCTCGCGGACCCGCTCCTGCCCTGACGGGCAACGCTGTGAGCGAACCCGCTGAGCCGGGAGCGAACGGCCGTGTCGTCCCGGGGGCGAGGAAGCGCAGGCTGGGGCCATGGAGATCATTGAGGTACGACCGGAGCTGCGGATGTTCCGCTTCCTCGTGGGAGCGGCCTATCTCTGGCGGGACGGCGATGAACTGACCCTGATCGACACCGGCCCGGTGGGCCAGACGGAGCTGATCGAGAGCGCCCTCGACGGCGACCTGCGCAGGATCGTGCTGACGCACTGGCACGAGGACCACACCGGCTCCGCCGCCGAACTGGCCCGGCGCCATGACGTGGAGGTGATCGCGCACCGGCTGGAGGCGCCGGTCATCCGAGGGGAGCGGATCGGCGCACCGCCCGTGCTGGAGGAGTTCGAGATCCCGATCATCGAGTCCGTTCCCCGGCTGCCCCCGGCCCCACCCTGCCGGGTGGACCGGGAAGTCGAGGACGGTGATGTGCTGGACTTCGGCGGCGGCGCCGTCGTGGTGGCCGTACCGGGTCACACGGATGGCTCGATCGCCCTCCATCTGCCCGGACCGGGGCTCCTGTTCACCGGCGACACGGTCGCCAACGTCGGCCGGACGATCCTGGGGGTCTTCAACACCGACCGTGCCCGCGCGATCGGGTCACTGCGCACAATGGCGGCCCTGGAGCCGGACACGGTACTCGTCGGCCACGGTGACCCGGTCGTCGGGCGAGGGGCCGCCGCGCTGCGCGAGGCGGTCGCGGAGGTGAGCTGACGGCGTTCCCGGCGCGCGGGAGCGCCGGAGACGCGGGACGGGAGCGGTAACGGCCGGAAGGCCGCCCACCGCTCCCGTCGGTCGGGGTCGGGAGAGTCGCTACGGAGCCGGGGTACAGGAACAGGCGCAGCAGGAGTCGACGCGGACATCGTCGACGACCGGGCCATAGGCCCCGCCGACCGTGCTGGCGAAGCCGAGAGAGGTCGACGCCCCGGTGGCCACGAACGTCAGCTGGCGTTTCACATAGCCCATGGCGGCCCGGGTCTTACCGGTGGAGTCGAAGGAGAAGTCCTGGACGTTCTGGCCGTCGACCAGCACCCGGCCGGTCTTCACCGCCGGACCGCCCTCCGGGTTCGCGGCCAGCGCGTAGGTGACCGTGTAGCGGCGGCCGGCCGTGGTGGTGAACGTCTGGGACACCGCCCCCGCCCGGCCCGAGTTGAGGTCGACGGACTGGCCGCCCTCGGCCGCCTGCCAGAACCCGGCGCCGATCAGGTCCACTCCGCCCGCGGTCACCTTCCAGGGGCCGATGGACTGCCCGTCGACCAGGGTGGTGAACGCGTTCGCGGGCGCGGTGGGGTACTCGAAGCTTCCGTCGTCGAAGTAGCTGAGGGCGGAGGCCGGGGTGGCCGTCGCCACGGCCGCTCCGGCGGCGAGGGCACCCGCCGCGACCACGGCCATCAGGGAACGTACGATCTTCATGACTGCCTCCCGAAGGGGGGAATGCTCGTACAACCCGATCAGCTTCCCGGCGCGCCGGAAGGAGCGGGAAGGCGCGGGTCGCAGCGTGCGGGGGCGCCGGATGACGCGTATGGGCGGCGTGCGCCAGGGTGTGCATCAGTGAGCCGAGGGGACGGCCGACGCGACGCGGAGCCTCGGCGGCCGGATCGCCGGGGCCGGGCCGCCCCGCGACGGCAGCGGCGTGCCCCGGCCTTCGTGCAGGTCAGAGCGGTGACCCCGCCCTGCGTGTACCTGCCACCTTGTGGCTATTCTGCGGGGATGATCGATTATGGATATAGGGACCGCTCCGAACGGCGTGTGGCGCTGTTCCAGGTGGATGACGAGAACTGGCGTGCGGTGGCGGACGTGGTTCCCGCCGATGACCAGCGCCGGTTCGTCCCGCCGTCCGCCGCGCGCTATCTGTTGCTCTCCCTGCGCGAGGAGGTGTGGAACTCGCTCGCGGTCCACGCCGACGGCACGGTCGTCGGGCATGTGATGTGGGCCCGGGACGACGACGGCTCGTACTGGATCGGCGGGATGCTCATCGACGCCGGCGCCCAGGGCACCGGCGTGGGGCGGGCGGCGGTGCGCACGCTCATGCGATGGCTGGCGGAGCGCGCGGACTGCCAGGAACTCCGGCTCTCCTACGAACCCGACAACACCGTGGCCGCGGCCCTCTACTCCTCGCTCGGCTTCCGCGCGACCGAGGAGTCCGAGGGGGACGAGGTGGTCGCCTCCCTCTCCGCGCGCGACGCCCTCGTGGCCGTCACGGGCTGACCTCCGGTAGGGCGCGGTCCCCGCGCGCGCGTTGACCGGCGGGGACCGGGCGCGGGCCCCACCCACAGGCCGGGCGGGACCAACGGCTCCGGCCTCGCCGTAGCCGCGTCTGTCCCGCCGTAGCCGTAGCCGTAGCCGTAGCCGTAGCCGTAGCCGTAGCCGCAGCCGTCCCGCCGGAGCCGCGGCCGTCAGCCGGTCAGGGACCCGGGACGCATGGGAATCAGCCATCCGGGCCCGTCCCGCCGCGACGGGGGCGCGGGGCGGCGGGGACGTCAGGACAATGACGCCATGAGCGAGCCCAGCACGATCCATCGGACAGGCCCTGGCTCCGCTGGCCTGACCAGCATCGATGACCGAATACATGTGTGGATGCCCGGCACCCCCGGAATCTGGGGACTGGCCAACTGCGTCCTCGTCACCTCCGGGTCCGAGGCGCTGCTCGTCGACACGCCGTACACGGCCGCGCTGACCACCGCGCTGAAGGAGGCCGCGGCACGGGTCCTGCCGCCCGGTGTCGCCATCTCCACCGTGATCAACACCCATGCCAACGGTGACCACTCCTACGGCAACCAGCTCTTCCCCGAGGCCGAGGTGATCAGCACCGAGGAGAACCTGCGCCATCTGTGCGCCGAGCCCGAGCCCGCGCGGTTCCAGGCGCTGCTGGACTCCTGCGACGCGACCGACCCGTTCGGCCGCTATCTCCTCGGGCACTTCGGTCGCTACGACTTCGGCGGACTCGCGATACGGCGGCCGACCCGGGTCTTCAGCGGGCGCGAGGAACTGACCGTCGGCGGGACGACGGTCGAACTCATCGAGGTCGGGCCCGCCCACACCCATGGCGACCTCATCGTCCATATCCCCGCCAGCCAGGTGGTGTGCGCGGGCGACATCCTGTTCGTGGGTGATGTCCCCGTGCACTGGGCCGGGCCCCTCGCCGGGGTGGTCGACGCCTGCCAGCGCATTGTCGAGCTGAGGCCGCGGACCGTGGTGCCGGGCCACGGTCCGCTCGTCGGCCCCGCCGAGGTCATCGCCTACCAGGGATACGTACGCGCCCTGCGCGACCGCGTCCACGATCTGCACCGCGCCGGAATGGACCTGGACGACGCGGCGCGCACCTGTCTGAGCGAGTTCAGCCGGGCGGACCTCGGTCTGACCGAGCGCATCCCCCTGCTGGTCGCCACCGAGTGGCGTCATCTCACCGGGGACACCAGCCCCCTCGATCTGCTCGCCGTGCTGCGCAAGGCCGTCGAGCACTGTCCCGACGCGGTCCCCGCCACCCTGCCGCCACGGCCGGGCCGCCCGTCCTGAACCCGGATGGGGACGCCCGGTCCGGTGC
>NZ_JBHVHF010000283.1:0-10707 GCF_042800315.1 Streptomyces sp. NPDC057638 | reverse complement strand
CACCCGGAGGTGGCGCGGGACGGGGCTGTCGGGTGCTGGGTGCCGAGAGGCTCGGCGGGGCCCGGAGGGACTCAGAGGCGCTTGGCGCTGCGGAAGGCTCCGGGGTAGTAGCCGTTGCCGTTGAGCCGGGACTCGCCCGCCTGGTCGCCGATCGTGGGTCCGTTGACCTCCTCGCGGCTGGACAGGAACATCATGTCGCCGTCGGTGCTGTGACCGATGTAGATGCCCATGTGGTCCAGACGCTCCTTGGTCCGCCCGTCCAGCTTGAAGAAGACCAGGTCTCCGGGCTGGAGGACGTCGATGTTCTTGGGGCGGTCGGCGACCGAGACGCCCTTCAGCGGGATGACGTCCGCGCCGAGGTCGGAGCGGGCCATGCCGTTGGCGGTACGCGGCAGACCGCCGCCCGCGTTGTCGGAGGAGGCCAGCGGGTAGCGGGCGCGGTAGCCCAGCATCAGCCGCATGAAGCCGGAGCAGTCGACGGCGCGGGCGCGCTTGTCCTCCGGCTGGATGGTGCGGCCGTCCCGGAAGGTGTAGGGGATCTCCAGGTAGTCGTAGAAGTCCGACAGTTCCTCGCGGAGGTCGTTGCCGACGCTGCCGTTGGGGTTGAGCGGTCCGAACTCGGCGTCACCGGCGTAGGCGATGCCCTCGTCGTCCTTCTTGGTCGGCGCGTCCTGGATGTACTGGAAGCCGAAGGCGAAGATGTCGTCCTCCTGGCTCCCGGCGAACTCCTTGTACCAGTCCTTGAACCACTTCTCCTTCTCCGCGCCCTTGCGCCACGGCTCCGGCATCAGCCGCACCCAGTCCTCGGTGACGATCCGCTTGGGGGTGTTGGCGGGCTCGGAGAAGGTGCGGCTGGGACCCTTGAGGGTGGCGGTGCGGGCGTCGTCGGTGAAGGTGGCGAGCACCTTGCCCTTGTCGCCGCGGAGCACCGAGCGGTCGGGGTTCTTCAGCCGCTCCCAGGTCAGGGTTCCGCTCTGGCCACCGGTGTTCGCCTGGAGCTGTGGTGAGTCGGTGACCAACTGCACCTTGGGCGCCTTGGCCTGCTCGTCCTGGCGCAGCTCGACCGTCAGGTAGGCACTGCCGGCGAGCAGCACGAGCGCGATGGCGCCGTGGACGACGGGGCTTTTCTTCTTGGAACTCATAGGAAGCGGCTCCGGATCAGGTCGGTCGGGTCAGGCGGTCGGCATGACGCCGAGCAGGATGCCAGCGGTGAGGACGACATAGGCCATGAGCGTCACCGAACCGGTGGCGAGCAGGGTGGGGCCCTTGGGCTGGCGCACCAGCTGGTAGGCGATCAGACCGGGGACGATGAAGCCCAGGGTCTGGTTGCTGTACAGCAGCGGGAACTCCAGCGACATCACGATCATCACGGTGGCCTGGAGGATCACACCGGTCAGCACGACCGCCGCGAACAGGCGCTTGCCGTAGAGGATCACGAACTTCTGCATGATGATCGTCGAGATATACGTCAGGACGGTCACACCGAGCACGATGGCGGCGCGCTGGAGGTCCTCCACCAGGGTCAGCGCCAGCCAGCCCGGGGTGATCATGCCGCCGGGCGAGAGGTTGGTCGTGAGGTAGCAGACCAGCGAGAAGAGCAGTCCCAGGGCGATGCCGACGGCGGCGATCTCTGGTGTGAGTACGGACGGGATCAACGCTGGTCTCCTGGGCGGTGGTGCCACTGCTGGTCGTCGGCGTGGGCGGGCGGTGCGGGCGGCTGCTGCTCCCCGGTGACCGGGGGGTAGGCGGCGGTCGGGTAGTCCGGTGCGGCGTTCCGGTACGGGTCGGGCTGGGTCACCGGGTGCAGACCGGGCGCTCCGGGGTGGGCCGGGACCGGGTAGGGCTCGGTGCCGTGGCCGGTGCCGTGCGGCTGGGCCGGGGTGAGCTGGTGGTGCTGGCCCGGGGGCAGTTCGTACGGCGGGCGCTGGAACTGCTGCTGCGGCGGGGCGGGCTGCTGGTGTGCCTGCGGCTGCTGCGGCGGGGCGGGCTGCTGATACCCCTGGTGCTGCGCCGGCTGCTGGTACTGCTGCTGCTGATACCCCTGCTGGTGCTGCGCCGGCTGCTGGTACTGCTGCTGGTACCCCTGCGGCTGCTGCTGGTGCTGCGCCTGCTGGTGCGGCTGGTCGGCCGTCGGCTGCTCCGGGATCCGCACCCGGGGGATCTGCTGGGTGGAGTACCGGGTCTCGTACGCCTCCGGGTACTGCGCGTACGGGTCGATCCGCGGCACGTACAGCTGCATCGTCTCCGACGGGTCCATCTTCGGACGGCGCTGTCCGGCTGTGCTCTCGGGGTTTCCGGGGTTTCCGGGGTTTCCGGGCGCTGTGCTCTCGGCGGTCTCGGCGGGCGCGGACTTCGCGGCGCCACCCGAGGCCCCGGCCGGGGCGGTGGGGGCGTCGTCGGGGGTCTCGTCCGCCGGGAGCTCCGCGAGGTGCTCCAGCAGGATCTCGCCCTGACCGTGGATATTGCCGATGGCGACCAGCGACGAGTGCGGGCCGAGATGGCCGATCAGCTCGTTCATGAAGTCCTCGGCCTCACGGTTGTCACCGCCGAGGTCGACCGCGCGGTCGCGGAACTCGGCCGGGATCGCGTCGATCGCGGACTTGGCCGGGTGGCCGATGACGAAGACCTTCTCCGGGTCGAGATCGGGGATGATCTCGCCCATCTGGCCGTTGCGCTCGACCCGGTCGGGACGGCAGTTGATGACGACGTTCAGCGGCCGGTGGATGGCGCCGAGGTCGAGCAGCTGGTTGACGTTCATCAGCGTCGACTCGGGGTCGTTGGCCGCGAAGACGTTGGCGAACCGCAGCCGCTTGCCGTCGTGGGTCTGGTACCGCTCCACGGAGAGCACACCCGGGTCCGGCGGCGCGTCGTACATCCCCTGGAGGGCGGTCTCGCGCTCCACGCCGACCAGTTCGGCGACCTTGAGCGCGATGGCGACGTTCTCCTTGAAGGTGAACCAGCTGAAGCCGCGCAGCTCCTCGTCGGTGACGGTCTCCGGGTCCGCGTAGATCAGCTGGCAGTTCCGGGCGTCCGCCTCCTTCTGGAGGATGTGGAAACGATCCTTCTCGGCGGTGACACAGATGCCGTCGTGCGGCATCGAGCGGCAGAGCGAGCGGGCGACGTCGTCCAGGGTCGGGCCCATCTCCGCGAGGTGGTCCTCACGGACATTGCAGAGCACACCGATCGTGGAGCGGATCAGCTTGGACTGGTTGATCTCCTGGAGCGCGGGCATGACCGCCATGCACTCCATCACCAGGGCGTGCGGCCGGTAGGCGGCGGCCCGGCGGACGATACCGATCTGCTCCACGACATTGGCGATGCCGAACTTGCGGTAGACCGGCTCCTCGGTCGCGTCCGGGTGGATGAAGCGGGCGGCCGTACCGGTGGTCTTGGCGACGGTGATCAGACCGCCGCCCCGCAGGGCGCCCGCGCAGAGCCGGGTGATGGAGGACTTGCCCCGGATGCCGTTGACCAGCACCCGGGTCGGCAGCATGTCGAGGTTGGCGTAGTGCCGCCGCTGCTCGATGACTCCCGCCACCAGCAGGATCGCGCTGCACACCACCAGCACGGTGTAGAGGAAGAGCACGGTGGTTCAGTTCCTTCCGGCGAGGGTCTTGGCGCCGTCGCGCTTACGGGCCTCCGCCAACTGCTGGCGCAGCAGCTCCAGGCTGCGGATGACGGCCCCGACCTCGTCGTGGTGACGGGGGTAGAGAACGGTGCGCCGGTCCCCGTCCGCGAGCGCCTCGGCCTGGTCGGCCAGGGCCCGCAGCGGGCGCACGACGATGATGTGCAGCCAGCCCAGACAGGCCGCCGCCGCGGTGATGCCGAGCAGACCGGCGAGGACGGTGCGGTTCTGGAGGCTGTACTCCGGGATCTCCAGACCGGAGGCGGGCTGGTAGCTGACCACGGACCAGCCCAGGTCCTTGGCCGCGCCACCGCCGCTGAACGGCGCCGCCGCCGCCACCTGGATCTCGTCACCGTCGCGGTAGAGCACCCCGCTGGGGCGCGCGGCGATGCCGACCTTCTGCCGGCTTCCGGCGACCAGTCCGTCGAGACGGGCGTTGGGGAGCCCGGCGAAGGCGAAGTAGCCGGTGTTACCCGCGATGATCTTGCGGTCGGCGTCGACCACCCGGATCTGGCCGAGGCCGGGGCGCTTGAGCAGCGAGTTCATGAAGTCGATCCGGAACTCGCCGACGACGGCCGCGCCGTCCATGCCCGAGATCGGGGCGGTGCCGACGACCGAGGGCTCCTTGGCGTTCTTGTCCAGCAGCCGGATGGGCTCGGTGGCGGGGGCCTTGCCGTTGGCGCTCTTCAGATCGCCACCGGCCTGGGCCAGCACCTTGCCGTCGCCGTCGACCACGTACAGCGCCTCGTACCGCAGGTGCTGCGCGACGGTGCGCTCCAGCACCTCGGTCATCGCCGAGCGCTTGGTGGACTCGCTCATCAGGGTCGACACGGAGACGAGGTCCGCGTGGCCCTCGTTGAGCGCGCGGCGCACCCGGTCGGAGAGGGTGTCGGTCCGCTCCCGCTGGTCATTGACGATCTGCTGCGGGACGACGACGGTGTCACCGGCACGGTTGAGCAGCAGCATCAGCGGGCCGCACCAGACCAGCAGCAGCACGGCGGAGACCCCGATCAGGGTGCGGGCGCCGAACTTGCCGCGCTTGGCGGCCCCCTGCTCCGGCTGGGCCTCCTCGCCGTTGAGCTGGCGCCGGATGCGCTCCAGGGCGCGGCCGATGCGGGCGGCCTCGCCGAAGCGGGGCACGGTCACGGGCCGGGTGACGTCACCCCGGGAGAGCCGCCGGCTCTCCAGGAAGAGCCGGATCAGCGGGCGCTGCACGGTGCCGAGGAGCAGGGCGACGGTGAGACCGCCGATCAGCAGCAGCGCGCCCGCCGCGAGCAGGCCGTAGGCGGTGCTGGCGGGGCCCGCGGGGTCCTCGGCGACCTTGACCATGGCGACCACGGTCAGCCCGAGGCCGGTGGCGACGGTCTCCTTGCCCGCCTCGGGGGAGGAGAGGGCGGCGTATCCGGCGACCGAGCGGTCACCGAAGTAGCGGTCGCCGGTGAGGCTGCCGCTGACGCCCTTGAAGCCGCCGGAACCGGGCTCCTTGGAGGTGATCCAGTTCTGCTGGGACTTCTTGGCCGCGATCTTGGCGAAGGAGCGCAGCTGCTTGCGGTCGGCCTTGGCCTCCTTCTTCAGGAAGTCGGTGCCCGCCTGCTCGGGGGGCGTCAGACCGTCGCTGCTGAGGATCTGGGCGTCCTGGTTGACCACGGCGATGGAGCGGAACTTGCCGAGGCTGATACCGGGGAAGCGCAGGCTGCTGGAGGCGACGAGGAGTTTCTGCGACTCGCCGTCCCAGGAGAGCAGGGCGAGGGCCAGCAGCCGGGTCTCCCCGTTCTCCAGCTTCACCATGCGCGGGGCGAGACCGCTCTTCCCCTTGAGCGTGTTCAGGTCGACCGCGGTCAGCGGCACGTTCTCGCCACGGGCGGCGAGCAGCTTGCCGCTCTTGATCTCGACGACGGCCGTCCCCATCCACTTCTGGTAGACGTTGCCGATCTTGTCGAGGACCGCGTCCGGCGAGACGGGGTCGGCGGCGCTGAAGAGCGAGGCGGTACGGGTCAGGTCGGTGACGCTCTCGTCGATCGACGCGCGCAGACCGATGGCGCCGTCCTCGGCGAAGTGCTGCTGTGAGGTCAGCACGGCGTCGGGGACGCGGTCGCGGTCGACATGACCGAGGGTGAGGGCGGTGACCCCCGCGAGGGCGAGGAGCAGGACGGACAGAATCGCGATGGGCGGACGTATACCACCCAACAGGGACATGTCAGCCCTTCGGCGGACCTTGTGCCGCCGCTTCATACGTGAAGCGGCCAACAGGGGCTCCTCTCATGGAATTACCTAAACGCCCGTTTCATCCCCGTCGACGGGGAGGGCGTGGTCATAGCTGGTGCCACAGAGGCACGTGCGACCCGACATGACCAGACTGACAGTGGCGGCAAAAGGTTGTACAACTTCGTAAGAAGTGTGACGTGAAACGCTCAGCGTTCGGTCCGAACGGGACAATCCACTCGGACCGGGCTGTTCCGGAACCCCTGCCACCCCGGGGCCCCGCCGTCATCGGATCAGCCAGGAAGCCCCTGGAGCGGCCGCAGACCGTTCTGGGCCCCGCCCCGGTTGAGCATGGTCCCCTCGGTGCGCTCGAAGGCGATCCGGTAGCGGGCCCGCTGCTCGGAGGTGAGCCCCTCGTTCTTTCTCAGCGCCCGCGCCACGTCCACCAGCCGGTGGTCGGTCACCGCGCCCTTGGGGAGCTTGCCCGTCTCGTCGTCCGCCTTCGGCGGGATGTCCACGAAGGTGGGCACATAGCGCGCCTGGACGTCCCACCCCTTGCCGCTCTTGTGGAACTCGAACCAGCCGATGGCGCCTTCCTCGGTCAGCCCGGTGGGCACGTCATGGCGGGCGATCTGGTTGCCCAGGCCATAGGCGATCCAGGTGCCGTCGATCTTCTCCATCGGCTGGACCACATGGGCGTGGTGCCCGATGACCAGGTCGATCCCGGTCTTACGGGCGATCTGACGGGCCAGGGTCAGCTGGGGGCGGCTGGGGTTGGCCCAGTGCTCCCGGCCCCAGTGCACCGAGAGGATCACCACCTCGGCGCCGTCCGCGCGGGCCTTCTTCTCGGCCGCCGCGATGGCGTCGAGCTTCATGAAGTTCGCCATCCACGGCTTGCCCTTCGGGGGCTCCTTGCCGTTGAAGCTGAAGGTGAAGGAGAGCTGCGCCACCTTGACCCCCTTCACATCCATGATGAGGGTCTTCTCCGCCTCCTCCTGGGTACGGGCCGAGCCGGTGTGCTTCAGACCCGCCTTGTCCAGGGCGTCCAGCGTGTCCTTGACCCCGTCGGGACCGTGGTCGAGGACGTGGTTGGAGGCGGTGGAGCAGGTGTCGTAGCCCACATCCTTCAGGGCCGTGGTGATCTGCGGCGGAACCACGAAGTTCGGGAAGCCCTCGAAGGGCCCCTCGGGCTTGCCCGCGACCGGCTCGAAGTGGCAGATCCCCAGGTCGGCCTTGCTGATGACCGGCTTGACGCCCTCCATCATCGGACCGAAGTCGATGCCCTTCTCCCCCTTGCCGGTCTTCTGGGCGTCCTTGCGGGCCTGGTCGGTCAGCTCCTGATGGATCAGGACGTCTCCCGCCGCGGCCACGGTGAAGGTGGGTTTGCCGGATGCCCCGCCCGCGTCGTCGGAGCCGAACGGACCGCACGCGACGACTCCGGAGAGCATCGCCAGCACGGCCACGGATATCGTCACGGAGCGGCGGTTAGGGCTTTTCATCACTCGGCTATCTTTATACAACCATGACGGTCAACCGGACGAAGACGGTAACAATTGCAACAACGATCGTGGCGGTCGCGGCGGCGCTCGCCGTTCTGACCACCCTCGCGCTGCGCCAGGGAGACAGCGACGACAGCACATCGGAAAGAGATTCCCCCGCGCGCGCCGAGCGCGTCGACCTGACGGACCGGATCGACGAGTACACCGCGCGCTTCGGCGAGAACGCGGGGTACCGGCAACCGACCCGAACCGACCGCCGTACCGTAGCGCACGCCGTTTCGCTCTTCCTCGACGGCCATCGTAACCAGGCCCAACAGCAACTTGCGGGGATGGACTTCGCCCTCCGCACGATCACGGACATCCCGAGCGGACGGAGCTTCGCCGAGATCGCCGACGATACGGAGGGCACCCGCTCCCCCCGTGGCTGGGGTCGGGTGTACCTCGCTCTCGACCGCCCCGTCCGCTGGTCGGTCCAGGTCCCCCACCCGGTCGCCGACCGCAACACCGAACGCCTGGGAACCCGGGTCCTGCTGGGTTCACCCGGCGGCGTTCTGGTGATTGCTGGTGCGCATCGCAAAGCCGGAATGGGGAATGCCGCCGATGTGGCACATCGCACGGACAGTGTCTTTGACGCGGTCTGTGACGAACTGACCGAGCGCGGAATCCCCGGTATCCAGATACACGGGTTCGCCGACGATTCGGTTCCCGATCATGATGTCGTGGCCTCCACGGGCAAGGGCCGGGTCGCGCTGGCGGAGGGCCGTGAGCTCTCCGACGAGCTGGCCGAACGCGGGTTCACCGTCTGCCGGGGCTGGGTGCGGGACTGCCCGCTCGAAGGCCGCACCAATGTGCAGGGACGCAAAGCGGCGGCGGAGGACGTGCCCTTCCTCCATGTCGAGTTCAGCAACCGGCTGCGGACGGACACGCGCCGCTCCGACCGGGCGGCCGCGGCGATCGACCGGATCACCGAGGACTGGGCGCGCGCCCGGTGACCGCCCCCGCCCCCCTGCTGCTGGTCGACGGCGCCAACACCGTGGGCTCTGTCCCGGACGGCTGGTGGCGCGACCGCCGCGCCGCCGCCGTCCGGCTGCGGGACACCCTGGTCCGGTACGCGACCGACGGCCTCACGGGTCCGCCGACACTGCCGGGGCCGCTGGAGATCGTGCTGGTCGTCGAGGGTGCGGCGCGTGGGGTGGACTCCGTACCCGGGGTACGGGTGGTAGCGGCGCCCGGGAGCGGCGATGACCTCATCGCGGAGCTGGCGGCCTCGGCGGGCGACCGCGTCTGTGTGGTGGTCACCGCCGACCGGGAGCTGCGCCGCCGGGTGACCGCGGTGGGCGCGACGACGACCGGCCCCCGGACGGTCTACTCCGGCCGCCCGTGAGCCGAAGGGCCGTGTCCGCGAGGTCCCGCCCGTGGGATCGGGCAGGTACCTGACGGCGGCCGCGGGCGTCGGGGCGCGGCACCGGCCGTCCGCACCGCCCCGGGCCGATGGGCGGGCCGGAGACGGCACAGACACCGGAACCGGAACGTCCGGGAGGGGTCACCGCGCCCCCGCCGGACGGACCGGGGGCCACGGCTCCGGGACGGGCTCCCCTGCCGGACCACCCCGGAGCCGACCACACCCTTTCGGGAGGATCTTCCTGCTTGCCCCCTTTCGGGAGTGCCGGAAGATCCAAACCACATGACTTATTTCCGGCCACTTTCTGACTGAATCTGATCGACCCTACGGCGTGTCGCGGGCGCCGTCCCGCCCCTGGCCGCCCGCCCGGGACAACCGGCTGTGGCTCCGCCCGTACAGGTAGTACACGACGACGCCCAGCGCCATCCACGCGCCGAACCTCAGCCAGGTCTCGGTGGGCAGATTGAGCATCAGCCAGAGCGAGGCGGCGACCGAGACGATCGGGAGCAGGGGGACCAGCGGGGTGCGGAAGGCGCGGGGCAGATCGGGCCGGGTACGGCGCAGGATGATCACGCCGAGCGCGACGACGACGACGGCGAAGAGGGTGCCGATGTTCACCAGCACCGCCAGTTCCTCGATATTGGTCAGCCCGGCCACGATCGCGATCACGACACCGAGCAGGACGGTCGCCCGGTAGGGGGTGGCGAAGCGCGGGTGCACCCGGGAGAAGAACCGGGGCAGCAGCCCGTCCCGGCTCATGGCGAAGAAGACCCGGGTCTGCCCCAGCAGCAGGATCATGCAGACCGAGGTCAGCCCGATGACCGCGCCGAAGCTGATCACCCCCGCGTACCAGGGATGCCCGGTGGACTTGAACGCGTCGGCCAGCGGGGCGTCGATCGTCAGCTCGGTGTAGTGCTGCATCCCGGTGACGACGATCGAGACCGCGACATAGAGCACGGTGCAGATGAGGAGCGAACCGATGATCCCCCGGGGCATGTCCCGCTGCGGCAGCTTGGTCTCCTCCGCCGCCGTCGCCACCACGTCGAAGCCGATGAAGGCGAAGAAGACGATGGAGGCGGCGGTGAAGATGCCGAGGACCCCGAAGTTGGTCGGTTCGTAGCCGAAGAGCACCTGGATCAGCGGCTGCTGGAGGCCCGACTCCCCCTGGGCGGGCTCGGCGGGCGGGATGAAGGGGTCGTAGTTGGACGCCGTGATGAAGAAGGACCCGGCGACGATCACCAGCAGCACCACGGCGACCTTGATCGCCACCACCGCCGTGGTGACCCGCGCGGAGAGCTTCACCCCGATCACCAGCACCACGGTCAGCAGCAGCACCAGCAGGAACGCCAGCAGATCGAAGCCGAAGCCGGTCTCGTGATTGGTGCCGGAGAGCGCGGCGGGCAGGTTCCAGCCCGCGTTGTCCAGCAGCGAGCGGATATAGCCCGACCAGCCGACGGCCACCACCGCCGTACCCAGGGCGAACTCCAGCACCAGGTCCCAGCCGATGATCCAGGCGGGCAGCTCGCCCAGCGAGGCGTACGAGAAGGTGTAGGCCGAGCCCGCGACCGGGACGGTGGAGGCGAACTCCGCGTAACAGAGGGCGGCGAGCCCGCAGACGACCCCCGCGATGACGAAGGCGATCGAGGTGGCCGGGCCCGCGTTCTCCTTGGCGACCGCGCCCGTGAGCACGAAGATCCCGGTGCCGATGATGACGCCGACCCCGAAGACCGTCAGGTCGAGCGCGGAGAGGGAGCGTCTGAGGCCGTGCTCCGGCTCCTCCGTGTCACGGATGGACTGCTCGATGGACTTTGTCCGGAACGCGCCCGTCCGGGTGCCGGGGTCTGGCCGTGTGCTCACCGTGCGCACCTCCACAAGTGTCGTCCACGCCATGATCGGGACGGCTGGCGGTCCACGGACGGCCGTACGGGTGGAGTTCACGCGAATGGGCCGGGAGGACCACCCATCCAGGGTGGTCCTCC
>NZ_JBHVHF010000282.1:0-10748 GCF_042800315.1 Streptomyces sp. NPDC057638 | reverse complement strand
CCCCTCCGTCCGTTCCCACCGCGCGCCGCCCGCGAGGTCTCCGGGCCCGGGGCGCGTCAGGCTGGGTCAGGGCGCGGGGTGCGGCGCCGGGTCGGGATCCGCCGTCGCCCCCGCGCGAGCCATCCATTGACGCGTGCCCGCCAGGGTCGTATAGGGAGCTAAGAGGAGTGCGCCGGGGCCCAGCCCCACGCCGCACCGCGCGCTCGTCTCCCGCTCTTCCCGTCCCCGCACTGTCGGAGGATCACATGGCCATGGAGCGCTCACACTCCCGTCGACACAGACCCCGCCTCGGACGGCTGCTGACCGCCCTGGTGGGCGTCGTGGTCAGCGCCACCACCGTCCTGGCGCCGAACGCGGCGGCCCGCGCGGAGGCGCCCCCTCGGGCGTTCACCTCCGCCGAACTGACGGCGGTGGGCACCGCCCTGGGCTCCACGGGCGTCACCGGCACGGCCTGGTCGGTCGACCGGGCGTCCGGCACCATCCAGGTGCTGGCCGACGAGAGCGTCACCCCGGCCGAGCTCACCACCCTGCGGCGCGCGGCGGGCGACAAGGCCGCGGCCCTGCGGATCGAGCGCGTCCCGGGCACCTTCGCGACGCGCGGCCCGCACGGCGGCAGCGGGCTCGTGGACTACCTGGGGCGCCCGTGCACACTCGGCTTCAACGTCCGCATCGGGGGCATCTGGTACTGGGTGGGCGCGGGCCACTGTCTGCGGGACATCATCGGGCGGTATGTGTACGTCCGGGTCTGGCCGCCCGTGCCCCCGCCGCCCGATCCCTGGGGCATCGCGGAGCGCTACTCGTACCCCTTCAACGACTACGGTCTGGTGCGCTATGTGAGGCCGCCCACCGACACACTGGGCTCGATCCGGCTGCCGAACGGGCAGATCCAGGACATCACCCAGGCGGCCAACGCCACGCTGGGCCAGTCCGTCTGTTCCGTCGGTTCCACGACCGGGCAGCGCTGCGGCCGGGTCACCGGTCTCAACTACTCGCTGGCGCTTCCCGATGGCGTCATCCACGGCCTGACCCGGACGGACACCTGCTCCCAGGCCGGTGACAGCGGCGCGCCGCTCTACACGGGGACCACCGGTCTGGGCGTCCTCTCCAGTGGCAGCGGCAGCTGCACGACCGGCGGCACCAGCCTCTTCCAACCCCTCGTGGAGATCCTCACCGCCTATGGGGCCGCGGTCTACTGACCCGCGTGTCACGCCCTTCACCCTGGCCCGCCGTCCCACCGGGACGGCGGGCCGCCGTTCACCCGTCCGCGCTCCGAGAACACTCCGGTTCCCCGTGACCCCGCCCGCACCTCGGGTGACAGGCACGCCCGGCTCGATGGATCATGACGATCCCGCCGAGGAATGGCCCGGCTCCGCCGGGTCGGACCATCCTTGACGCCTCATCATCTCCCGGTGTTCTTCAGCGTAAGGAGCGCGTCATCGTGACACCCGAACCCCTCTCCTCCGTCGAGACCCTGCTCACCACCTACTCCTGGGACTACATCAGCGACCGCGCGCTGCACACCGCCGCCGAACTCGGTGTCGCCGACCATCTGAGTGAGGGCCCGGCCACCATCGAGACCCTCGCCCGGAAGACCGCCACCCGCGCCGACGCGCTGGCGCGGCTGCTGCGCCCACTGGTCGCCAACGGGATCTTCGGGCTGGACGAGGCGGGCCACTACACCCGCACCGAGTTCAGCGCCCTTCTGGAGTCCGACCATGAGGAGTCGCTCCGGGCCTGGTTCCGGCTGATGTACCGCGTGACCTACCGGTTCCTGGACGATCCGCTGGTGACGCTGCGAACCGGGCGGACCGCCTTCGAGGAGCGCTTCGGCGCCGCGTACTTCGACCACATGGCGACCCATCCGGAGGACGCCGCCGTCTTCCACGCCGCCATGGCCGGGTTCACCCAGCGCACCGCGCGGGCGGTGGCGGGCGCGTACGACTTCACCGGCGCGGGCCGGATGGTCGACGTCGGCGGTGGGCTGGGGCGGCTGGTCATCGAGATCCTCACCCGGTTCCCGGGGGCGACCGCGACCGTCTTCGACGTACCCGGTCAGGCGGCGCCCGCCCGTGCCGCGCTGGACGCGGCCGGGGTCGGTGAGCGGGCCTCCGTCGCCTCGGGGGACTTCTTCGCCGCCGTGCCCGAGGCCGACACCCATCTGCTCTCGTGGATCCTGCACGACTGGGACGACGAGCGGGCACTGACCATCCTCAGACGCTGCCGGGAGTCGCTGGCCACGGAGAACGGGCGACTGCTGGTCGTCGAGGCGGTGCTGCCGGAGCGGCCCGCGCCGGGGATGGCGGCGGCGCTCGACCTGGTGATGCTGTTCGGCCTCGGCGGACGCGAGCGTACGGAACGGGAGTACGCGGAGTTGCTGGCGGCGGCGGGCTACGCCCATACGCGCACGACCCGCCTGGGCCCGACGGGCATGTGCCTCCTGGAGGCCACCCCGGTCTGATCCCGCTGCGCCCTCCCTCCCACTGCCGCCGTCCCCCGGAGGGGTGGGAGGGAGTGCCTGGAGGGGCCGGGAAACAGGGGGATTCGGTAAGGGATGGCGGCATTCGACGGACGTGGCCGTCCCCGCTGACGAGAATCCCCCCATGCATACTCCAGGCGACGCGTCCCCCACCTGGCGGCCCCCGTCCGAAGTACGCAACACCGTCCGGGACAGCACGGTGGAGTACCTGGTCCAGGCCGGCCATGTCCAGGGCGACCTGGTGGTCAATCTGCCGCCCACCCGGTCCCCGGCCGACGACGCGGCCGAGGCCCTGGCCCGTTCGGTGCGCGCCCAGTGGTCGGCGGAGGTGGCGGCCCGGGAACTCGGCGCGACCGAAGGGGCGCTCGCCGTGCGCTGGCTCGCCCGCTGGGGCCCGTCCACCACGGTGAGAACCGGATCCGGCCCGCCCACCACCGCGGGAGGTGCGTCCGGCCCGCCCACCACCGCAGGAACCGGATCCGGCCCGTCCGCCTCCGTGGGGGCCGGGACCGGGGACGCGGTGCGGGCCGACCGGGCCGACGGGATCACCGAGACCCTGCTCGGCCTGGACATCCGCCGGCTGACCGTCCTCGGCGGACCGGGCTCGGGCAAGTCGACCCTGCTGGCCCTGGTGACGGTGGCCCTCGCCGACCGCCATCTCGGCGACATCACCCGAGGGCTGCCCGGACAGCGGGGGGTGCCGGTGCCCGTGCTGCTGACCCTGGAGTCCTGGGACGCCGAGCGGGTGGCGTTCCTCGACTGGCTGACCGCCCGGATCGCCGAGGACCACCCCGGTCTGCCGCTGGTCAACGGCGTCCATCCGGCGCGGCACCTGGTACGGGACGGCCGGGTGCTCGCCGTCCTGGACGGGCTGGACGAACTCCCCCCGCACCGCCGCGTCGCCGTGGTGCGCGCCCTCAACACCTCCCACCACGGCACCGGATGCGTCCTCGCCTCCCGGGTGGAGGAGTACCGGGCGCTCGGCACGCGTCTGACGGCCTCCTCGGATATCGAGGCCCTGCCGGTGCGCCCCCGGGACGCCGCCGCGCATCTGCTGCGCACCGCCGGGCCATCGCGGCACGACGCGTGGGGCCCGGTGGTGGACGAGCTCGCCGAGCGTCCCGAGGGGCCGCTGGCCCGCACGCTGACCAGCCCACTGATGCTCTGGCTGGCCCGGCGCGCGTACGGCACGGCCGGGAGCGACCCCGGTGAGCTGGTGGAACCGGTCAGGTTCGGCGAGCGGGAGGCCGTCGAGGTCCATCTGCTGGACGCGATCGTTCCGGCGGTCTTCGCCCCCGGCCCCCATGACTCGGAGCGGCTGTACGCGCCGGGCCGCTGGCATCCGGGCCGGGCCCGGGGCTGGCTCGGCTTCCTCGCCCGGGAGCTGGGGCGCCGGGACACCACGGAGTTCGGCTGGTGGCGGCTGCGCCGCTCGGCGGTGGCCCGGCTGCTGACACTGCCGACCCTGCTGGCCGCAGGAGTGCTGCTGACGGAGGCGGTCCTGGTGCTGACCCGCGCGGTCGCGGAGACGACGGGAGAGTGGTCGCTCGCCGTCGAGCGCGGCTACCTCACCGGTGGCTTTCTGATGGCCTTCGCCGTGCGCAACCTGGTCATCCTCTGGTCGGGTGAGCGGCTGTGGGAGCCCCGGCGCCGGGCCAACCCGCTGCGGGCGGGCGCGGCGCTGCGTTCGGTCTCGCGGTCGGTGGCGGCGGTACGCGGGCTGCGCACGGCGGCCACACTCATCATCCCGAACCTGCTCTTCCTGCTGATCAGCCTGGGGGTGGGAGGGGAGAACGCGGACGCGTTCATCGCGCAGTTCCTGCTGGGCTTCACCGTGACCACGCTGCTGACGCTGGTCCTCGCCGCGCCCGCCGACACCGTCGACGCGGCGACCCCCGACTCCCTGCTCACCAGTGAACGGCGCTCCACCCTCCTGTCCCTGCTGCTGATCGCCCCGGTGGTGGGCCTCGGCACGGGCGCGCACCGGCTGCTGACCGACGGCTCCCCCGCACAGGTCGCGGTCGCCGTGGCGCAGGGAGCCACGGGCGCGGCGCTGGTCCTGGTCGCGCTGACGCCCTGGTGCGTCTGGGTGGTCTCCAAGGCGTGGCTGGCGCTGCTGGGCCGGGTGCCGTGGTCGCTGATGGAGTTCCTCCGCGACGCGCACGCCGCCGGTCTGCTCCAGCGGTACGGAGGGGCCTACCGCTTCCGGCATCTGCGGCTCCAGGAGCATCTGGCGTCGGGCCGCCGGGAGGAAGCGCGGGTACCCGCCCCCCGGGAGCCCTCCCCCGCCGGGGCGGTCCCGGCGGCACACCGCCCCTTCTCCCCGGCCCCGCTCCAGGCCCCGTTCACGGGCCCGGCATCCCGTCGGCGGCAGGGGCGGGCGGACCCCGCGGCGCTCCTGCCCCAGCCGCAGTCCCGGCCGGAGCCGGAGGAGCCGCATTCCCAGCCGCAGCCGCGGCCGAAGCCCCCGCCCGGTCCGCGCGATTCCCTCCAGGCGCCCCCGCCCCTGGGTGAGACCCCCGGCTGGCGGGTGAGCGCCGATGACGAGCGGGCGTTCGCCGCCCGGGGCCGGATGCGGCGGACGCCCCTGGCCCACTGGCCGCTCTGCGCCGCGTTCGCGGCCCTGGCCCTGATGCGCACCGCCGCCCAGGGCAGCTGGGACACCTGGGCGGGCTGGGTGAGCGTGGTCTTCTGGCCCGTCTTCGCCCTGTTCATCAATCTGGTGTGGCTGGTGCTGCCCCGGGTCTCGCTGGCGCTGCGGATCGACCCCGAGGGCATCACGGTGACGCTGGGGCGGCGCTCCCACACCTACGCCTGGGCGGAGGTGGAGGACGTCACCGTGCGGCCGGTCCGTGCCCGGGGCCGCGACCAGCGGGTCTTCGGGCCCCATGTCCGGCTGCGGCCGGGCGCCGCCGAACCACCGCGCTCGCTCCGGCGGCGCGACGGCTGGCATCTGGTGCTCGCCCTCAACCTGCGCCGGGCCATGCCGCCTGACGTGGTGGCCGCGCTGACCCGGTTCTCCGGGGGGCGTTGGCAGGGATGAGCGCGGGCCGCGGGGGTTGACGTGTACTGGCCTATCAGCCGAGGGCACCGACCCCCACAATGGCCCTCCCCAGGGCCCGTGCCGCGGGCCCGGCGACGCCCCGGGAGGGACCGTGACCATCAGCATCCGCCGCGTGCCGCGCGCGGCCGTCCGCGTGGTGATCGCCCTGGTCTGCGTCGGGGCCGCGCTGACGGCGGCACCCGCGACCAGCGCGCGGGCGGGGGAGGGCACGGCCACCACACCGGCGGTCCGGGGCGGCGACGCGCTCATCGCCTCGGGCGCGCGCTGCGCGCTCGCCTTCAACGCCCGCCGGGGCACGGACACCTTCGGCGTCATGGCCTCCCTGTGCGCTCCGGCCGCACCCGCCGTCTGGTCCCACGCCACCACGGGCGTACGCGTGGGGACCAGCACCGGGTGGCCCGCGACGCGGGAGGTCGCCCTCGTCCACTACGACAACCCGGGCGTGACCTACCCGGGTGAGGTGGATCTCGGCGACGGCACGGTGCGGGACATGACCGGCGCCGGATACCCCTCCGCCGGTCAGCAGGTATGCCAGGCGGGCCAGCAGACGGGTCTGCGCTGCGGCCGGGTCCAGGCGGTGAACGTCACCGTCAACCTCGGCGGCGGGCTGATCCTCTACAACGCCGTGGCCACCACCATCTGCTCCGCCGCCGGGGACGGCAACGCTCCCCTGTTCGCGAGCGGTACCGCGCTCGGCTTCCGGGTGGGCAGCGGCGGCTCCTGCGCCACCTTCCATCTGCCGATCGCCCCTTCCCTCGCCGCCCTCGGGCTGACGGTCTACTGAATCCACCGCGCGCGGGCGGGGCGGCGGCGAGGAGCGCGCGAGCCGAAGGGGTCCCCATCACAGACGTACTATGACGAAAGGGCAGAAACCCGGGCAATCCATTACGGACGTACAGCGACAAGACGGCGGGAGCCGGACGGATGCCCATCGCGGACCAGCCACGACGAGCGGCGGGAGCCCGGGAGATCCCGCCACGGACGGACGGCGCGGGGAGCTCCGCCACGGACGAGCGGCGGGTTCCCGCGCGGCCCTCCAGCCCCCGGCGGCGTCGCGCGGTCAGCCACGCGGAGCCCGCGGTGTCCCCCGGCGGGACGCGCCCTGTCCGGCGTATGACACCGTACGGAGATCGTCACCCACCGCTCGGCCCGCGCCGGGGCCGACGGCCTCCGCCGGGTCGACCCCGTACCTCCTGGGGGAACCTGTGCGTCAACTCGGCTATCGCGAGATCGTCTCGGCCGCCGACCGGATCCAGGGGCGGATCCGGCCCGTGGTCCTCTCCCGGCTCGACCAGGGGGCCGTTTCCCTCCCGGAGGGGCAGGGGCCCGGCGCCAAGGAGCCGGAGATCTGGCTGGCGCTGGAGTTCCTCCAGCACACCGGGAGCTTCAAGGCCCGGGGCGCGGTCAACTTCCTGCGCGCCCACCGCGAGGCGGGCACCCTGCCCGAGGCGGGACTCACCATCGCCTCCGGCGGGAACGCGGGGCTGGCCTGCGCCTGGGCGGCCCGTGCCGAGGGGACGCGGGCCACGGTGTTCGTGCCCGCGACCAGCCCCGGCGTCAAGGTCGCGCGGCTGCGCGCGTACGGCGCCGAGGTCCATCTCGTCGACGGTGAGTACGCGGACGCGGCGCGAGCCTGCGCCGCGTTCGCGGAGCGGTCCGGGGCGCTGGCCGGACACGCCTATGACAACCCCTTCATGGCGGCGGGGGCCGGAACCCTGGTGGACGAGATCCTCGCCCAGGTACCCGGGCTGGACACGGTGATCGTGGCGGTCGGCGGTGGCGGGCTCTTCGCCGGGGTCGCCACCGCCGCGCACCACCATGGAGTGCGTACGGTCGGGGTGGAACCGGAACGCAGCCAAGCCTTCCACGCCGCCCTGCGGGCCGGGGAGCCGGTGGACGTGCCCGTCGGCGGGGTCGCGGCCGACGCGCTGGGAGCCCGGCGCGTCACCGGGCTGGCGCTGGCCGCCGCGCGGGCCGGGGACACCGTCTCCGTCCTGGTCCCGGACGACGCCATCATGGCGACCCGGCGGGCGCTGTGGGACCACTCCCGGATGGTCACCGAGCCCAGCGGGGCCACGGCGCTGGCCAGTCTGGCACTGGCGGGGACGGGTGGCGGGGGCTACGCACCGAGTCCCGGGGAGCGGATCGCGGTCGTGTTGTGCGGCGCCAACACGGACCCGTCCGATCTGGTCCGGCCGTCCGCCGACTGACGCCGGGCTGTCCGGGGCGTCCGGGTGCCTGGAGGGCCTGAGGGCGCCCGCGACCATCACCAGCCCCCGGCCCGTAGGCCCCCGGCCGTACGGAACCGAGCACCCCGGGCCGTACGGGGGAGGTGGGCGTCCCTTCGTACGGGCGGCTACGGCGCCTTGGCCGCCGGAACGGTCCCCCGGCCCGCGACGCCCGGTACGGCACCTCTTCTCCCTGGACCTTCGGCGCGGCCGGGGACGCCCCCCGCGAAGAAGAGACACGTGTCACCTTCGCATCATCACACAGGGTGGCATCTTCCTTCAGAACCACCACACACGCCCCATACGCCTGTTGACTCACTCACGCCCCAGGAGCCTCTCGCTCCCTGCGTATCTCCCCCGTCACGGGGAGAAGTTGCAGGTCCAGACCTATTGACCCTACTGGTCTAGTCCTTTTAATGTCTGCTCACCTCCGCGGAGCGGATCGGTGCTGGCGGTGCGCACGGCCAGCACCCGTTTCATCTCATCTCCTTTTCTGAGCAAGGCCGTTCTCCCCGCGCCTCCCCACGGCGCGGCCCCCCACCCAGGAGGAAGCGTGCTTTCCCCCATCCGTACCCGGGCCTCGCTGCTCGCGGCCGGCTCCGCCGCTGTCGCGCTGCTCGCGGGCTCGCTCTCCACGGGCGTCGCGCAGGCCGCGCCGCGCTCGGCGGCGGCGGCCAACACCCCCGCCGCCTCGCAGGAGTCCTGTCGCCCCGACGGTCTCTACTCGACCCCCGGGGTCACCGTCCCGTACTGCTCGGTCTATGACACCGAGGGCCGCGAGAAGATGGGCGCCGACCACCAGCGCCGCGTCATCGGCTACTTCACGGGCTGGCGCACCGGCAGGGACGGCACGCCCGCCTACCTGGCCAGTGACATCCCGTGGGAGAAGCTCACCCACATCAACTACGCCTTCGCCCACGTCGACGGCGCCAACAAGCTCTCCGTGGGCCCGGACGGTCCCACCAACGCCGCGACCGGGATGACCTTCCCCGGAGTCGCCGGGGCCGAGATGGACCCCGCCCTCGCGTACAAGGGGCACTTCAACCTCCTGACGAAGTACAAGAAGCGCTTCCCCGACGTGAAGACACTGATCTCCGTCGGTGGCTGGGCCGAGACCGGGGGCTACTTCGCGCCCAACGGTGACCGGGTGAACTCCGGCGGCTTCTACTCCATGGCGACCAACGCCGACGGCTCGGTCAACCAGGCGGGCATCAACACCTTCGCCGACTCGGCCGTCTCCTTCATCCGCCAGTACGGGTTCAACGGCGTCGACATCGACTACGAGTACCCGACCACGATGAAGGACGCCGGGAACCCGCTGGACTGGGCGCTCGCCAACGGCCGCCGCGCAGGCCTGGTCAAGGGCTACGCGGCGCTGATGAAGACCCTGCGCGAGAAGCTGGACCACGCGGGCGCCGCGGACGGCAAGCACTACCTGCTGACCGTGGCCGCGCCCTCCTCCGGCTATCTGCTGCGCGGTATGGAGACCTTCCAGGTCCAGAAGTACCTGGACTACGTCAACATCATGTCGTACGACCTGCACGGCGCCTGGAACGAGCACGTCGGTCCGAACGCCTCGCTCTTCGACGACGGCAAGGACAGCGAGCTGGCCGCCGCGGGGGTCTACTCCACCGCGCAGTACGCGGGCATGGGCTACCTGAACACCGACTGGTCCTACCACTACTTCCGCGGCTCGATGCCCGCGGGCCGTATCAATATCGGCCTGCCGTACTACACCCGCGGCTTCAAGAACGTCCAGGGTGGCACCAACGGTCTGTGGGGCAAGTCGGTGGCCACCACCTGCCCGGCCGGGTCCGGCCTGACCAAGTGCGGTGACGGTGCCGTCGGCATCGACAACCTCTGGCACGACAAGACCACCATGGGCGACGAGGCTCCCGCCGGGTCCAACCCGATGTGGCACGCCAAGAACCTGGAGCGCGGTGTGGTCGGCGACTACGTCACCCGCTACGGCCTGCCCGCGTCGACCACCCTGACCGGCACCTACACCCGCCACTACGACTCCACCCTGGTGGCGCCGTGGCTGTGGAACGCCCAGAAGAAGGTCTTCCTCTCCACCGAGGACGAGCAGTCGGTGGCCGCCAAGGCGGACTACGTGGTGCGCAAGGGCATCGGCGGCACCATGATCTGGGAGCTGGCGGGCGACTACCGCTGGAACGCGGCCAAGGGTCAGTACGAGGTCGGTGACACCCTGACCACCGCCATGTACGACAAGTTCAAGGCCGCCACCCCCTACGGCGCGAAGAAGTCCAACATCACCCTGCCGACCGAGGCCGTCAAGGTGGACGTGGACTTCCACAGCTTCGCGCTGGGCGACTCCAACTACCCGATCAGCCCCAAGCTGAAGATCACCAACAACACCCAGACCCCGCTGCCCGGCGGCACGGAGTTCCAGTTCGACTACGCCACCTCGGCCCCGAACAACGCCAAGGACCAGTCCGGCTTCGGCGCCACCATCATCCGCAGCGACCACACCGGCCCCAACGTCGGTGGCATCAAGGGTGACTTCCACCGGGTCTCGCTGAAGCTCCCGGCCTGGCAGACCCTGGCCCCGGGCGCCTCCGTCGAGCTGGACTTCGTCTACTACACCCCGACCTCCACCCCCTCCAACTGGACGGTGAACGTCGGCGGCAAGACCTACGCCCTCGCGGGTGACCTGGCGCGCGGCACGACCATCGTCGAGCCCAGCGGCGGCACCGGCGGCCCCGGTCCCGGCGGTCCGGGCGGCACCTGCACCGCTCCGGCCTGGACGGCGACCGGTGAGTACGGCACCAACACCACCGTCTCCCACCAGGGCCGCAACTGGAAGGCGAAGTGGTGGACGAAGGGCGACGCCCCCGGCACCACCGGCCAGTGGGGTGTGTGGCAGGACCTGGGAGCCTGCTGACGCCTCCCCCCAGTAAGCACCTGAGCACCTGAGACCCGGAGGCCCTCCGGCGGCGCGGATCCCTGACCCCGCGTC
>NZ_JBHVHF010000281.1:0-10758 GCF_042800315.1 Streptomyces sp. NPDC057638 | reverse complement strand
TCACCTCCCCGTGGAGGTGACGGCCCTCGGTCATGAGATCTTCCCCCTAGGAAGCGCCGTCCCAGAAGGCCCGTGCCGTGCGCAGCAGGTCCTTGGCGGCGTCGCCGTGCAGGGCCGCCTCGCGCATCCTGGCGAACGCCTTGCGGTAGAGGGCGACCTCAGCCGGTTCGGTGACGGTCAGGCCCGAGGAGACCAGTTCGACGTGGACCTCGTCGCCGTACATGTTGAAGGCATGGACCGGGTGCATGTTCACGCGCGCCGAGGTGGGAACGACGCCGAGCGTGAGTGAGGGCAGGTCGATGTCCCGGAGGATCCGGTCGATCTGTTCGCGCATGACCTTCGGCCCGCCGATGTCCGTGTAGAGGGCCTGTTCGCCGAGGACGACGTCGTAGCGGTGCTCGCCGTCGTACAGCACCCGCTGGCGCCGCATGCGCGCGGCGACTCCCGCCGCCGCATCGTCCGGGATGCCCAGGAACTCGACCACCTGGCCCAGGATCACGGTGGCGTACGCCTCGGTCTGGAGCGTCCCCCAGATCATGGCGGGGAGATACGCCACGCCCTCGGGCGTGGCCTGATACCGGCGGACCACCTCCTCCTGGACCGCCTCGGTACCGGTGGACAACCACTCCTGCCAGGGAACGGAACGGGACACCGCATCCTCCTGCGCGTTCGACGGTTGGTGAGCGCGGTCCACCCGCCCGGGTCACGCCCGTTCGCGCGCACCGCGTCCGGACACTCTGCCGGAGCGGAACGGGCGTCCTCCGGGGATCCGCACTTTCCTCACGATCGCGGAGACCTGGATGAGGGAACGGCCGTACGGGTACCGGCCGTACCGCCGGGAGCGGGCGGGGAGGGGGTGCGCGTTGGTCTAGATTCGGCGGGGGAACGGCGAAGTGGGGTGGGCACGGTGGGTGACGGTGGCGGGCGGAACGTGGTGGGTGGGGGTGCGATCACGGGGGCCGTGGTGCAGGCGCAGTCGATCGGGACGGTGCATGTGCACCAGGGCGGCCCGCCGGCCGGGGAGTCAGTGGTCCCGGCGGAGGAGTGGGGGCGCCGGGCGGCCGGGTCCCCGGTGTGGGAGCACATCACGGCCGGGCGGGAGTACGGGGAGCACCGGCGGTGGGTGGTCTCGGTCGCCGGACGGCTGTCCGGGATACGGGACGCCGCTGAGCGGGAGCTGAAAGGGGACCCCTGGGGCGATGGGTCGGTCGCGACCCGGCTGCTCGACCAGGTGGAGTGGGTGCTCGGTGAGGCGGGCCGGGGCGAGGGGCTCGATCTGTATCCCGCCGAGGCGTCGCTGCTGGTGCTGACGCCGTTCCTGTACCGGACGCATTACGTACGGCGGGCGGTGGAACTGGCCGGGGTGCGGCCGTGGGTGCTGGCGCCCGGCGGTGGGGCCGGGGGTGAGCGCCGGGCGTTCGAGGTGTTCATGGAGGGCGGCGAGGTCCTCGTCCAGCGCGCCCGGCGGGATCCCGGCGCGGAGCCGCTGGTCGGATGGTGGCTCTTCCACCGCTGGCTGACCCAGCGGCGGGAGTTCACGCGCGGGGAGTCGGTGGCGGAGCTGCTCGGGGAGCTGGCCCGGCCCGGTCCGGACGGCGAGGACGCGCGGGCGCTGGGGGACGCGCTGGATCCCGAGTGGGTGGCGGCCCTGCTGCACGGGCTGCGCCGGGGCCCCGATGTGTGTCATCCGGAGTTCCTGCGGCTGCTGCCCGCCGACGAACGGGTCCGCTGCGGGCCGGGCCACCAGCAGATCCGGTTCCAGCGGGTGGCCCTGGTGCTGGCGGTCGCGCACGCCATGTCGGTGGAGATGACGGGGCTGCCCGACATCGTTGCCGAGCATCTGGCCATTCCGTACCCGGTGGACCTGGGCGAGCTGCGGCGGACGCTCACCGGGGCGGGCTGGGGCGGCTCGCCCGAGTTGCCGGTGCTGCGCGCCGAGTGTCACCACGAGGCCGTGGTGGAGGGGTTACGGGAGTACACGGCCCGCGCGGACACCCTGCTCGACACCGTACGCAGGGCGGTACGCGAACGGATCACCCAGCCCATGCCCCCGCTGCCGGTCCGGCTCTCCGACGGTGGTGTCGTCCCGAGCGGCGGCACGTTCGACGGGTACGCGAAGTTCCGCAGCGACGGGCGGCGGGTGCTCGACCTCGCGATGGGGATCGAGCTGTACAAGGACCGCGATCTGGCGGTGCGGGAGCTGTACCAGAACGCCCTGGACGCCTGCCGCTACCGGCGGGCGCGCGGCCAGTACCTGGACCGTACGGGCGTCCCGACCCCGTACACCGGTGAGATCACCTTCACCCAGGGCGTGGACGAGGCCGGACGGGCCTATCTGGAGTGTGAGGACAACGGCGTCGGCATGGGCGAGGCCGAGTTGCGCGGGGTCTTCTCACACGCCGGGGCGCGCTTCGCCGAGCAGCTGGAGTTCCGGCTGGAGCGGGAGCGGTGGGAGGCGCTGGACCCGCCCGTGACGCTCTATCCCAACAGCCGGTTCGGGATCGGGGTGCTGAGCTACTTCATGCTCGCCGACGAGATCCGGGTCAGCACCTGCCGGATGGACCGCGAGGGGGTGCCCGGCGCGGTCTACGAGGCGTCGATCTGCGGCCCGGGCCATCTCTTCCGTATCGTCCGGGCGGCCCGGCGGGGACGGCCCGGGACCCGGGTGCGGCTGTATCTGCGGGCGGATGTCGATCCGGCGGTGTGGTCCTGTGCCGAGGTGCTGGAGCGGGTGCTGGGGATCGCGGAGTTCCGGACGGTGGTACGGGAGGGGGAGGCGCGCACGCGTGTGTGGAAGGCGGGGGTGCTGCGGGTCCGGAAGGACACCAGCCGCTCCACCTCACGGAGCTTCGCCCTCGACGCCCATGGTCAGCAGGTGCCCGCGCGGGACTGTCCCGAGGGCGCCCAGGTGATCTGGTGCGAGCAGGGTGGGGCACTGCTGGTGGACGGACTGCTCGTCGAACCGCAGACGCATACGGGGGTGCTGTCGGCCAAGGGGTCCGGGCTGATCGGCGTGGTGGTCAACCTCAGCGGTCCCTGGTCCCCGGCCCGGCTCTCGGTGGACCGCAGGCATGTCCTGGACGATGTCAGCACGCCGGTCCGGAAGCTGCTGGAGGGGGCCGCGGACGTCCTCGCGGAGAGCGAGGCCGCGGTGCCGGGGTTCGCCTGGCTGTGCCGGGTGGCCGACGGGAGCATTCCGCTCGCGGACCTGATCGCCGCGCGACTGCTGGCGGCGGGGCGGGGGATGGAGTTCCGGGGGGTGACGTTCGGTACGCCTGACACCGGTTTCTTCCCTGGGGACTACTCCCTGCTGCCCCAGGACGTCTTCGACGACGGCCCCTACGTCACGCTGCCCTTGACCAGGGTGGGCGGTGACACGCCCGACCACATCTACCTCTGGCGGCTGCTCGCGCACCGCCCACCCGGTGTGCTGGCGACGCTGGCCGAGCCCTGTCCTGAGATCGAGGAGACGGGGAAGGTACGGACGGCGAGACCGTCCGACCAGTGGCTGCTCCAGCTCGGCCGGGGAGGCGGGCGCACCGGGAAGTGGGGTGTCTCCCCGGGGCTCGGGGACGTCGCGGCGGTGGTGGAGGAGTCGGGCCGCTGCGCGCGGGACCTGGCACTCCAGCTGACCGCCCTCGGTTCTCCCGGGCTCGACCCCCGGCGCTGGGCCGACGACGCCCGGCTCACCCCGGCGGTCGGCAGGGTCTTCAGGGACCGCGGCGAGTCCCGTCTCACCCCGGACGAACCCCTGTCGAGCACCGACCTCCTGTGGGCCGCGGAGCGCATGGGGGAGACCGCCGCCACCACGGCCGGGCTGCTGGGCGGCTTCGGGTTCCAGGTACCGGAGGAGGTTCTCGCGCTGGTCCAGGCGGCGGATGAGGAGCCCCTGCTCCTGGTGGATCCGGAGCGGCCGACGGCGGGGTGTCTCTCCCCCGGTGCCGTGGTGCCGCCGGGTCATCTGGTCGCCGCGGGCCTCCGGTGCGGTCTGCCGGTGGCCGAGGTACGCCGCAGGATCGAGGCCCGCGGGTTACCTACCGCTCCCTTCCGTTTCTCCGGCCGACTGTCCCAGGAGACACTCCTGCTGCTCAGTGCGGACGCGGACGGAAGGACGCCCTGGCTGGAGGCGGGGCGGCCGGCGCCGCCGGGGCAGGTGCTCCAGGTGGCGCGGAAACTCGGTCTGACCCCGGCGGAGGTCCTGGTCCGGCTGCGCGCCTTCGGGATCCCCGGGCCCGAGGTCTTCCCCGAGGACGCGACGACCGATGACCTCTGGCTGCTCGGCAGCGACTACGAGTCCGCGTTCTACCGGCCGTCCCGCCCGCTCGCCTATGCGGAGATCTTCCACCACTGCGATGACCTCGGCATGCTTCGGCCCAAGATCCGGCGGATGCGCGCCTACGGGTTCACCATCCCGGTGGCGGTACCGCAGCGGCCCACCAGCCTGGACGCGGAACTCCTCACGGAGTCGAGTCCCCTGGAGTGGTGGGAGACGTACACGGACGACACCGTCCCGTTCAGTCATGTCCTCATGGCCTCACGAGGGCTGGGCGAGAAGCCGGCAGACGTGGCGCGACGGCTGCGCGCCTGTGGGATCGCGACCTCCCACACGGCTCTGCCGAAGGGGCTGTCGTCCCGGACCGCTCTCCGGCTGATCCGCGCGCACCTCTTCGACGACGGCGGGATGCCCGAGGCCAGCGACTTCCCGCTGGAGTATCTGCACCGCACCGCGGTGGAGCGGGACACCAGCATCACCCGCGTCGTGGAGCTGCTCAGGGAGCTCGGCGTCCCCGTCCCGGATCCGGCCGAGACCATCAGGGCGGCGCTGGCGCGGGTGCCGCGGGGGTGAGGGGCTGAGGCCGGCTGCCCCTGAGATCCGGTAGGCACGTTCCTGGCGCGGCCTCGGGCCAGCTCGGGTTGGCCGGGTCCGAGCGGCGACTCGGTGTCTCTCCGCCAGATGGTGTGCTTCCAGCCGGTTCCCGGGCCCGCTCCGGCAGGTCGGCGGCCGCGTCCAGGAGGGCGATTCGGCCATGGTCTTCACGGCAACACCCGCGAGGTGGAATGACCTTGGGTCCACGCCCCCTATCGTGTCCGCATGTCTGTTCCTGAGCTGATCCGTATCGTCTCCCGTTCCTCACCCATGGCCCTGGCCCAAGTCGAACGTGTACGAGATGAGTTGGCGCGGCACGCGCCCGGGGTGCGGACCGAGGTCGTGCCCGTCACCACCTCCGGGGACCGCTGGATGGGTGATCTGGCGCGGCTCGGCGGGAAGGGGGCGTTCACCAAGGAGGTGGACGCGGCGCTGCTGGCCGGGGAGGCGGATCTGGCGGTGCACTGTGTGAAGGACATTCCGGCGGACCGGCCGCTGCCCGCCGGGACGACGTTCGCCGCCTTCCTGCGGCGGGATGACATCCGGGACGCCGTGGTGCATCTCGGGGGCCTCGGGCTGGACGAGCTGCCGGACGGGGCGCGGGTGGGGACCTCGTCGGTGCGGAGGGTCGCGCAGCTGGCCGCCTCGCATCCGCGGCTGGAGTGCGTGCCGATGCGCGGGAACGCCAACCGGCGGCTGGAGAAGCTGGCCGCGGGTGACGCCGACGCGCTGCTGCTGGCGGTGTCGGGGCTGGAGCGGATCGGGCGGACGGACGTGGTGAGCGAGGTGCTGTCGGTGGAGGCGATGTGTCCGCCGATCGGGGCCGGGATCCTGGCGCTCCAGTGCCGCGCGGACGACTCCGCCACCATCGACCTGGTCAGCGGGCTCGGCGATCCGGACACCCATCGGGAGGCGACCGCCGAGCGGATGCTGCTCCATGTGCTCCAGGGCCACTGCAACTCCCCCATCGCCGGATACGCGCGGGCCGAGCGCGGTGGTGAGCTGTCGCTGCGGGCCAAGGTCTTCACCCCCGACGGCAAGCGGGTCCTCAACGCCCATGAGTGGGCCGGGCCGCTGGATCCCGCGACGCTGGGGACATCGGTGGCGGTGGCGCTGCTGCGGCAGGGGGCGCGGGAGCTGATCGACGGGATCCCGCACTGAGGGCACACCGGTGCGGCGGGGGACGGAGGGTCCTGCCGCCCGCCCCACCCCTCGCGGGAACAGGGCTCGGGGGCGGGCGGCAGGACCCTCGCGTACGCCGTCGGTGTGCGGCCGGTCAGCGGCCGTAGCGGATCAGGGCGCGGACCATCCGGCAGGTGGTGTCGGAGGGCCGGTGGACACCTATCCGGTCGGCCGTGGCGCGGATCCTGGTGTTGTCGGCGGTGGAGGGGTGGTAGACGCCCGCGTCGAGCAGGGCGATCGTCAGGCGCATGGCCTTCAGCCGCCGGTTGTGGCTCTCGTACCACTCGCGGGGCTGTCCGGCCGGGAGCGGCTTCTTCCGGCCGGGGTGGTGGGCACGCTGGTGGGTGGTCCGGTCGGGGTTCGTCGGCTTCCTCGTCACTCGGGCTACGGCCATCGGCGACCTCCGGTTTCAGCGGCTGTCCGCCCCCTCGGCGGACAACCGGACACACTGGCTCGACCATCTCGAACTACTGTTCATTCTATCGGCGGCCACTGACAATCGGCCCTGGCCAGAGGGCATACGAGAGGTACGGTGACCCCATGGAGATCTGGATCAACCCCGCCTGTTCGAAGTGTCGCGGCGCCCTGGAGATCCTCGACGCCGAGGGGGCCTCGTACACCGTCCGGCGCTATCTGGAGGACGTACCGACGGCGGACGAGATCCGCGCCGTCCTCGACCGGCTCGCGCTCGATCCCTGGGACATCACCCGTACCCGGGAGCCCGACGCCCGCGCCCTCGGGCTGGCCGGGTGGGCGCGGGACACCGGCACGCGCGAGCGCTGGATCGACGCCCTCGCCCGCCATCCCCGGCTGATCCAGCGGCCGATCATCACGGCGGAGGACGGCACGGCGGTGGTCGCGCGCGACGAGGACACGGTGCGGGAGGCCCTCCGCCGCCGCTGACGGAACGTCGGTGACGGGACGTCGGTGACGGGACGCCGCTGAGGGGACGCGGGGCGGTGGTACGAGGGCTCCGGGCCCGCTCCTCGCGCGGAGCCCTCGCCTCCGTTCAGCCCAGCTGGCGTTCCGCTTCCGTCAGGATCTCCGTCAGCCGCAGCCCGAACCGTACGTCGCAGGCGTGCCGCGCTCCCGTACGGGCCGAGTGGCCCAGCTCATCGATCGCCAGCCGCAGCGCCGTCACCGGATCACTCCAGGCGGGCATCCGCGACCGGCCCCGCGCACCGGCGAGTTCGACCGCGGCCCCGGTGGCCTCGCGCGGGGCGCTCAGGGTGAGCGTGACCGTGGCGGAGGCCCCCGAGGCGTGCCGCAGCACCAGATGGACGGTGTGGTCCGGGCCACCGGCCGCCGTCACCTCGGTGACCTCGCCCAGAATGGGCAGCAGCACCGACAGCACATGCGGGCCGACATCCCACAGTCCGCCCTTCTCGCGCCGCCACGGCGAGGCCGCGTACGGGCTCTCCGAGCCCGCCGCGAAGAGCGACCCCAGCCACTGGGCGTGCGCCGTGAACCAGCCGTCGTGCCGGGACTGTTCGTCCACCCAGGCCGCGGTCTCGTCCGCGAACCGGAGGGTGCAGAAGACAACCGAGGCGACACCCGCCCGGTCCACGGCGTCCGCGACCGCGCGGGCCCCCTCGACGGTCGTCGCCACCGGCTTGTCCAGCAGCAGATGGCGGCCCGCCTCGGCGGCGCGGACCGCGAGCGGGGCCTGGACGTCCGGCGGCAGAGCGAAGGCGGCGGCGTCACAGTCCGCGAGGAGGGCGTCGACGCCGTCCTCGCCCCAGTACGCCCGCACCTCGTACGACTCCGCCAGCTCGCGCGCCGCCGCCTCCCGGCGCGCCCACACCCCCACGAACTCCACGCCCCCGTGGGCGTCCAGGGCGGGCGCCTGGGTCAGTCGCGCCCAGGGTCCCGCGCCGAAGAGTCCATAACGCAGCCCATTCACGGTCTTGGTCATGGCCCCAGTCTGCCCAGCCGCGCCACCCCGCGACCGTGGGAGGGTGTGCGAGGGAGACCCCGACCGCGAGAGGGCGCGCGAGGGAGACTCCGGCCGGGGGAGGGAGACCCTGACCCTCGCGTGAGGGGGACCGTCCGGTGGCGTTCCCGCCGCCCACCGCGTTCGGTCCGTACGTCTCGTCTCCGCGCCGGTCTCCGTGCCGTACAGACGGCGGACCACCCTCTCCAGGTGAGACGAATGTCCGCATGGCGAGACATGGAGGGTCGCTCCGGCGCCATGCGTCCCCCACCCGCCCGGAGGCCCTCCCCCGACCCCGGCGTAACACGGGGTTCACCAACGGGCAACGGCATCGAAATCGGACATTGCGAGGCTGCGCCAGAAGGCGCACGCCGCGCCCCCGCCCCCGCACGCTCACCACCCTCACCGCTTCACCGAGCCGCACGCACCCGTCGCAACTCAGGCACGCGACCTCCGCAAAGGATGAACCCACCGTGACCTTCAAGGCCGAGTACATCTGGATCGACGGCACCGAGCCGACCGCCAAGCTCCGTTCCAAGACGAAGATCCTCCCCGATGGCGCGGAACTGCCGATCTGGGGCTTCGACGGATCCAGCACCAACCAGGCCAAGGGCCACGCCTCCGACTGCGTCCTCAAGCCGGTCTACTCCTGCCCGGACCCGATCCGCGGCGGCGACGACATCCTCGTACTCTGCGAGGTCCTCAACACGGACATGACCCCGCACGACTCCAACACCCGGGCCGAGCTGGTGGCGCTCTCCGAGCGGTTCGCCGACCAGGAGCCGATCTTCGGGATCGAGCAGGAGTACACCTTCTTCGCCGACGGCCGCCCGCTCGGCTTCCCGGCCGGGGGCTACCCCGCGCCGCAGGGCGGCTACTACTGCGGTGTGGGCGCCGACGAGATCCACGGCCGTGATGTCGTCGAGGCGCACCTGGAGAACTGTCTGGCCGCCGGGCTCGGTATCTCCGGGATCAACGCCGAGGTCATGCCCGGTCAGTGGGAGTTCCAGGTGGGCCCGCTGCCCGCGGTCACCGTCGCCGACCAGCTCTGGGTGGCGCGCTGGCTGCTCTACCGCACCGCCGAGGACTTCGACGTCACCGCGACGCTGGACCCCAAGCCGGTGAAGGGCGACTGGAACGGCGCGGGCGCGCACACCAACTTCTCCACCCGCGCGATGCGCGAGGGCTACGAGGCCATCATCACCGCCTGCGAGTCCCTCGGTGAGGGCTCCAAGCCGCTGGACCACGTCAAGAACTACGGCGCGGGCATCGACGACCGGCTGACCGGACTGCACGAGACCGCGCCGTGGAACGAGTACAGCTACGGCGTCTCGGACCGGGGCGCCTCCGTCCGTATCCCGTGGCAGGTGGAGCAGGACGGCAAGGGGTACATCGAGGACCGGCGCCCGAACGCGAACGTGGACCCGTACGTGGTGACCCGGCTGCTGGTGGACACCTGCTGCACGGCGCTGGAGAAGGCCGGGCAGGTCTGAGCCGGCCGGATAGGCCCGGGGTCAGGGGTGAGCCCGGGATGAGCGGGTGAGATGGAGGGGCGGTGTTTCCCAGGGGGAGCACCGCCCCTCCGCCGTTCCCGGTTACTCCCCCGTGCCCGGCCGCTCCGCCCGCTCCCCGCCGTTACCCGGGAGTGGGCGGGACGGTGGGTGGGGTGAAGCCAGGGAGGGTACGGGTGGGAAGCGGCTGGAGGGTACGGGTGGGGAGGGCCGGACGCGGTGGTTCCCACGCCGTCGCGCGGGTCGTCCGGCCCGGCGCGGCGCCGGGCCGCCGGGCCCCGGCCGTGCGACACGGTCCGCCCCAAAGACCCCGGCACCGCCCCCGCCCGGCGGGTCAAACACCCATCGCCCCGTGCCTCTTGGGAGCGCTGAGGCACGGGGGTCAATTGTGAGACGCTCGTCTCATTAGACGAGAACTGGTCTCGTTCGGGTCCGGATCTTCTGATTCAATGAGCCCCATGGTCGGCTTCGAGAACCCCGTGACAGGTCCCTGCGACCTTGAGCCGTTCTGGCCTTCCCGGCAGCACCACGACTTCGACCGGGTGTGTCGACCCGCGGTGAACGCGCGGGCCCTCTAAAGCCGTTCGATTCCGGCCTTCGGCCAGCGCGCACGACGTACGTCCGTCCCCGATGACTCGACGACTCCTCCGCGCGAAAGAGAGCTGACCTCTCATGGCGAAACCTCGCCCCATCTCCGCTGTCTCCCCCGGTTCCCCCGTTTCCGGCGTCTCCGCGCTGCCCACCGCGCCCCGGTTGCGCGCCGTCGACCGCGACGAGGTCGTTCCGTTCGCGACCCCGGTCAATGTGGCGGACTTCCTGCCGCCGGGCGCCACCTGGCTGCCCGCCCCCCAGCACAACGTGCCGAAGCTGCCCGGCCGTCCGCCGATGCTCGGCTATCTCGTCCTCGTCCCCGTCGAGCAGCAGACCGCCCCCGCCCCCGCCCGGGGCGGTGTGGACCTGCTCGGCGTCGAGGAGGGTCCGGTACGGATCGACCCCGCCGAGCGGATCGCCGAGGTCGACGGACGGACCCTCGATCTGACGTATCTGGAGTTCGAGCTGCTGGCGCATCTGGTGGCGCACCCGCACCGGGTGCACACCCGGGACCAGCTGGTGACCACCGTCTGGGGCTACGGCCATGTCGGCGACGGGCGCACCGTCGACGTCCATGTCGCCCGGCTCCGCCGGAAGCTCGGGGTGGAGCACCGGGACCGGATCCAGACCGTGCGCCGGGTCGGCTACAAGTACACGCCCTGACGGTCCGGTCC
>NZ_JBHVHF010000280.1:0-10759 GCF_042800315.1 Streptomyces sp. NPDC057638 | reverse complement strand
GGGCCCGCCGGTGGGCGGCCAGGGCGTCGAGATGCGCGTTGGCCGCCGCGTACGCGCCCTGCCCCGCCGCACCCCACACCCCCGCGATCGAGGAGAACAGGACGAACGCGTCGAGCGGGCGTCCGTCGAGCAGTTCGTCGAGGAGCGCCGCGCCGTCCGCCTTGGCGGCGGTGATCGCGGTGAAGGACTCCTCGTCGTAGGCGTCCAGTGGCCGCAGATCGCCGGGGACCCCGGCGGTGTGCACCACCGCGTCCGGCGGGTACTGCGCGATGACGGCGGCGAGCGCCGCCCGGTCGGTGACATCGCAGGAGGCCACCACGGCCCGCGGCCCGAGGTCCTCCGCCGCCGTGCCGGTACGGCTCAGCAGGACGACCCTCGCCGCGCCCTCGGCCAGGGCCCACCGGGCGACATGGGTGCCCAGCGCACCGGTGCCGCCGGTGATCAGGACGGTGCCCCGGGGGGTCCAGCCCGTGCCGGTGCCCGGGTGCGCGGCGGGGACGAGCCGTCGCGCGAGGACACCCTCCGTACGCAGGGCGACCTGGTCCTCATCGCCCGCGAGGACACGGACGAGCCCGTCGAGGGCGGAGGCGTCCTCCTCGGTGCTGTCGGCCGCCCTCATCGGCAGATCGACCAGCCCGCCCCAGACCGCCGGACGCTCCAGGGCGGCCACCCGGCCGAGGCCCCACACCTGGGCGGCGGCGGGATCGCTCAGCGCGTCGCCGTCCCCGGTGGAGACGGCGCCCCGGGTCACCGCCCACAGCCGTGCCCCCTCGGGCGCCTCGCGCAGCAGATCCAGCAGCTCCAGCGGTGTGGGCGAGACGCTGAGCACGCCGGTGACGGGTCCCGGGTCCCGGCGGTCGGTGACCACGTCCATGCCGCGCGCGGCCAGCCCGGCCGCGAGCGCCGTGTCACCGAGCACGAGCCAGCGTCCACCGGGCATGTCGTACGGGTCGGAGGCGACGGGCCGCCAGGTGATCGCGAACCGCCACCGTTCCCGTGATGTGGTGCGGTGGCCGCCGGTGCCGGAGGCGAGCCAGTAGTTCCGGTGCTGGAAGGCGGTGGTCGGTACCTTCACGGCCGGGACGTCGGGGGTGAGGGCGGTCCAGTCGACGTCGGCGCCCCGGGCCCACACCTCACCCACGGCCGTCAGCGCGGTACGGACCTCAGGACGGTTACGGCGGGTCAGCGCGAACGCGTCCACGCCCAGGGCACCGGCGAGGTTGGTCAGCACACCACCGGGACCCAGCTCCAGCACTGTTCCCACGTTCAGATTCGCGACGGCGTCGGCGAAACGGACCGTGGCACGGACCTGGTTCACCCAGTACTCCGGCGAACAGGCCTCCTCATCGGAGAGACGCTCACCCGTGACGGTGGAGACCAGCGGAATCTTCGGCGGTGAGAACACCAGCCCCTCGGCCACCTGCCGGAACTCCGCCATCATCGGCTCCATCAACGGCGAATGGAAGGCGTGACTGACCTCCAGCCGGCGCCCCTCCACACCCAGCCGGGACACCACCGACTCCACCGCGCCCGCCTCGCCGGACAGCACGAGTGACGACGGACCATTCACCGCCGCCACCGCCACCCCGTCACCCAGCAACGGCAGCACATCCGCCTCAGGAACGCTGACCGACACCATCACCCCACCCGAAGGCAGCGCCTGCATCAAACGGCCCCGCGCCGCCACCAACCGCACCGCATCCGCCAGCGTCAGCACACCCGCCACATGCGCCGCCGCCAACTCCCCCACCGAATGACCCACCACGACCTTGGGCCGCACCCCCCACGACGCCAGCAGAGCGGCCATCGCCACCTCCACCGCGAACAACCCCGCCTGAGCGAACACCGTCTCCCGCAAAGCTCCTTCGTCCCCGAACACCACCTCCCGCACCGAGTGCTCCACCCACCCCGCCAACGCCCGGTCCAGCTCCACACAGGCCGTGTCGAACGCCTCCGCGAACACCGGGAACGCCTCATACAACTCCCGGCCCATCCCCACCCGCTGAGCACCCTGACCCGCGAACAACCACCCCATGCCGCCATCACCGGCCGTGGCCCCCATGACCACGCCACCCCGGTCGGCGTCACGCAGGGCCCGCACCGCCTCGGCCGGGTCCTCGGCCAGGGCGACCGCCCGTCGTTCCCAGGTGGTGGTGCGGGCGGTGGCCAGGGAGCGGGCGACCGCCGCCAGGTCGGGTTCCGCCGACTCCAGGTGGTCGGCGAGTCGCGTGGTCTGGGCACGCAGCGCACCGGCCGAGCGCGCGGAGACGACCAGCGGCACCAAGTGGCCCGGCGTGGCCGCCGGAACGGGCACGGGCAGGCGCGTCGGCGCCTCCTCGATGACGACATGCGCGTTGGTGCCCGAGACACCGAACGCCGACACACCGGCCCGGCGCGGACGGCCGTTCGCCTCCCACGGCACGGCCTCCGTCAGCAGCTCCACCCGGCCGGAGTCCCACTGCACCCGCTCCGACGGACGGTCCACATGCAGGGTGCGGGGCAGGACACCATGGCGCAGCGCCAGCACCATCTTGATGACACCGGTCACCCCGGCCGCCGCCTGGGTATGCCCCAGGTTGGACTTCACCGACCCGAGCCGGAGCGGCGTCTCACGCCCCTGGCCATAGGCCGCCAGCAGGGCCTCCGCCTCGATCGGGTCACCGAGGACCGTGCCCGTGCCATGCGCCTCCACCGCGTCCACCTCGGACGCCGAAAGGCCCGCACTGGCCAGCGCCTCGCGGATCACCCGCTGCTGCGCCGACCCGTTGGGCGCGGTCAGGCCGTTGGACGCGCCGTCCTGGTTGACCGCCGAGCCCCGCACGATCGCCAGAACCTCACGGCCCTCCCGTACCGCGTCCGACAACCGCTGCACCACCAGCACACCCACACCCTCAGCCCACCCCGTACCATCCGCACCCGCCGCGAACGACTTGCAGCGGCCGTCCACCGAGAGTCCGCCCTGGCGGGAGAACTCCGCGAACACCTCGGGCGTCGCCAGCACGGCCGCACCGCCGACAAGGGCCATCGTGGACTCGCCCGAGCCCACCGACCGCGCCGCCAGATGCAGGGCGACCAGCGACGACGAGCACGCCGTGTCGATCGTCACCGCCGGGCCCTCGGCGCCGAGGACATAGGAGAGCCGTCCGGAGAGCACACTCGCCGAGGTGCCGGTGAGGTGGTAGCCCTCGGTGCCGTCGTCCTCGGCGTCCATGCCGTACCGCTGGGCCGACGCGCCGATGAAGACACCGGTGTTCCGGCCGCGCAGGGACGCCGGGTCGATGCCCGCGTCCTCCAGCGCCTCCCAGGACGTCTCCAGCAACAGCCGCTGCTGCGGATCCATCGCCAGCGCCTCACGCGGCGAGATCCCGAAGAACCCCGCGTCGAACGCCCCCGCCTCCGCCAGGAAACCACCGTGGCGGGTCGCGGACGTGCCGGAGGCGTCCGGGTCGGGGTCGAAGAGCCGCTCCAGATCCCAGCCACGGTCCGCCGGGAACTCCCCGACCACATCACGCCCCTCGGACAGCAGCTCCCAGAACCCCTCGCCATCCGACACCCCACCCGGCAGCCGCAACCCCATCCCCACGATCGCGACCGGCTCCGCGGCAGCGGCCGGAACGGTCGCGGAGCGCTCGGGCGCGAGGTCGAGGAGTTCGGTGTGGAGGCGGCGCGCCAGCGCGGTGATGTTGGGGTGGTCGAACGCCACCGTCGCGGGGAGGCGTATCCCGGTCGCGGCCCGCAGCCGGGTGCGCAGTTCGACGGAGGTCAGCGAGTCGAACCCGGCCTCACGGAACGCCTGTGTGGCGCCGATCGCGGTGGCGTCGTCCATGCCGAGCACGGCCGCCGCCTCCGTACGGACGAGGTCGGCGAGCAGTTCCATCCGGCGTGGCGCGTCGAGTCCCGCCAGGGTGGCCGCCAGGGCGGGCCGTTCGGTGCCGGGTTCGTCCCGGGCGGTCAGGGCCTCGGCGGCGGCGGGCACGGCGGACAGGAGGGGACTGGGGCGTCCGGCGGTGAACATCGGGGCGAAGCGGGCCCAGTCCATACGGGTGACGACGGCGTTCGCGGCGCCCGTGCGCAGGACGTCGGCGAGGGCGGCGAGCGCCTCGCCGGGTTCCATCGTCAGGATGGCGCGGCGGCGCAGATGTTCGGCCGCGTCCCCGGCCACCGCCATGCCCGCGTCGGCCCAGGCGCCCCAGGCGACGGAGGTCGCGGTCAGCCCACGGGCCCGCCGGTGGGCGGCCAGGGCGTCGAGATGCGCGTTGGCCGCCGCGTACGCGCCCTGCCCCGCCGCACCCCACACCCCCGCGATCGAGGAGTACAGCACGAACGCGTCCAGCTCCCGCTCCCCGAGGAGTTCGTCGAGCAGGCTCGCTCCGGTCGCCTTCGCGGCGAGAACGCCGGTGAGGGCGTCAGGGCCGAGGTCGAGCAGCGGGACCAGATCACCGGCGACGCCCGCCGTGTGGAGGACGGCGTCCGGCGGACAGGTGTCGAGCAGCCGGGCCACCGCCGTACGGTCGCCGAGGTCGCAGGCGACGACGGAGACCCGGGCACCGGAGCCGCGCAGTTCGGTGGCGAGGTCGGCGGCGCCGGGCGCGTCGGGGCCGCTCCGGCTGGCGAGGACCAGGTGGTCGGCGCCGTGGGCGGCGGCCCAGCGGGCGGCGTGGGCGCCCAGCGCCCCCGTACCGCCGGTGATCAGGACGGTGCCGCGCGGGGTCCAGCCCGCGCCGGTCGCGGGTGCCGTGACGGGGGTGAGACGCCGGCCGAAGAGGCCGGTGGTACGCACGGCCACCTGGTCCTCGTCCCCGGTGAGCGCCGCCAGGAGACGGCCGGACAGCGCCGGGTCCGGGTCCGGCGGCAGATCGACCAGCCCGCCCCAGCGGTCGGGGTGTTCGAGCGCGGCGACCCGGCCCAGGCCCCACACCTGGGCGGCGGCGGGATCGGTGACCTGGTCGAACGGGCCGGTGGCGACCGCGCCCCGGGTGACCGCCCAGACGCGTGCGGGAGTCCCGGTCGGCGGGGTGGCGGCGGAGAGCAGGGTCCGCAGGGCGGCGAGCAGATATCCGGCGTCGCCCGCCGCGCACAGCACACCATGCGCGGGGCCGGAGGTGCTCAGTGCCTCGGCGAGCCCGTCGGCGTCGGCCGCGACCGGGGTGATGTCGAGTCCGTGCGCGGCCAGCTCGGACGCCAGGGCCCGCTCGTCGGTGTCGGCGGGGTGGAGCAGGAGCCAGCGGCCCGGGGGCACCACGGGCCGGGTGGCACCGGGGAGCCGCGCCCAGGTCACCTCGTACCGCCAGGACCGGATCCGGCTCTGTTCGCGGCTGTCCTGACGCCAGCGGGTCAGCGCCGGTACGACGTCGGCGAGCGGCGCGGGGTCCGCGAGCCGGAGACGGTCGTTGACGGCACCGAGGTCCCCCTGGTCGACGGCCGCCCAGAAGCGGGCCTCCTCGGGGTCCATGGCCCGTTCGCCCGTGTGGTCGGCGGCCCCGGTCTCGGGGAGCAGCCAGTAGTGGCGGTGGTCGAAGACGGTCGTGGGCAGCGGCTCGGGCCTGGCGTCCGGCAGCACGGCGGTCCAGTCGATCTCGCCGCCCTGGACGAAGAGTTCGGCGAGGGAGCGGCGGAAGCGGTCGGGTCCCCCGTCGTCGCGGCGGAGGGTGCCGTGGACCACGGGTTCGTCCTCCCCGGCGGCGTCATCGAGCGTGGCGGTGATCGCGGAGGTGAGGACGGGGTGGGCGCTGGACTCCACGAAGACGCCGTAGCCGTCGTCCGCGAGCGCGGTGACGGCGTCGGCGAACCGTACGGGGCTGCGCAGGTTGCGGGCCCAGTAGCCGGGGTCGAGCGGGCCGTCGACCCAGCGGACATCGACGGTCGACAGCCAGGGCACGCGTGGCCGGACCGAGACCACGTCCGCGAGGAGACCGGAGATCTCCGCCGTGACCGCGTCCACCTGGGCGGAGTGGGAGGCGTAGTCGACCGGGACCCGGCGGACCCGGACCTCACGGGCCCGGTAGGTCTCCGCCAGGGCGTCCAGTAGGTCCGGGTCGCCGGAGAGGACGACGGCGTTCGGACCGTTCACGGCGGCCAGCGACACCCCCGCCGGGAGTTCGACCTCGTCAGGAGAGAGGGCGACGGAGAGCATCCCGCCCCGGCCCGCCAACCCCTCGGCGATCACCTGGCTGCGCAGGGCCACCACCTTCGCCGCGTCCTCCAGCGAGAGCGCCCCGGCGACACACGCAGCGGCGATCTCCCCCTGTGAGTGCCCCACCACCGCGTCGGGACGGAACCCATACGACTCCCACAACGCCGCGAGCGACACCATCACCGCGAACGACACCGGCTGCACCACATCCACCCGCCCCAAACTCCCCGACCCCAACACCACCTCCCGCAACGACCACTCCACAAACGGCGCCAACGCCGCCCCACACTCCTCCATCCGCGCCGCGAACACCGGCTCGGACTCCCACAACTCCCGACCCATCCCCACCCACTGCGCCCCCTGACCCGGAAACACCAACACCGACCGCCCCACGGCCCCACGGGTCACACCACGCACCACACCCGCGCCGGCGCGCCCCTCGGCCAGCTCCCGCAGTCCCTCCAGCCCGGACACGACCGCACGGTGTTCCCACAGGGCGCGCGTCGACACGAGGGCGCGGGCGGCTCCCGCCACCGTGCCCGGCTCCGGCTCCGTCTCCGTCTCCGTCAGATGGGCGGCGAGGGCGGCGGCCTGGGCGGTGAGTCCGTCCGCCGTACGCGCCGAGACGATCAGCGGGATCGGGGCATCGGAAGGCGGAAGCCGCAGCTCGGGGCGGTCGGCGGCGGGCGGCTCCTCCAGGATGACGTGGGCGTTGGTGCCGGAGACGCCGAAGGAGGACACACCGGCCCGGCGCGGGCGGCCGTTCGCCTCCCACGGCACGGCCTCCGTCAGCAACTCCACCCGGCCGGAGTCCCACTCCACCTTCTCCGACGGGCGGTCCACATGCAGGGTGCGGGGCAGCACCCCGTGCCGCAGGGCCAGCATCATCTTGATGACACCGGTGACGCCCGCAGCCGCCTGGGTGTGGCCGATGTTGGACTTCACCGACCCCAGCCGGAGCGGCGTCTCACGCCCCTGGCCATAGGCCGCGAGCAGGGCCTCCGCCTCGATCGGGTCACCGAGGACGGTCCCCGTGCCATGTGCCTCCACCGCATCCACCTCGGACGCCGCAAGACCGGCGTTGGCCAGCGCCTGCCGGATCACCCGCTGCTGCGCCGACCCGTTGGGCGCGGTCAGGCCGTTGGAGGCGCCGTCCTGGTTGACCGCTGAACCCCGGACGATGGCCAGAACCTCACGGCCCTCCCGTACCGCGTCCGACAACCGCTGGAGCACCAGCACACCGACGCCCTCGGCCCACCCCGTACCGTCCGCGCCCGCCGCGAACGACTTGCACCGCCCGTCCACCGACAGTCCGCCCTGACGGGAGAACTCGATGAAGACCTCCGGAGTCGCCAGGACCGTGGCGCCTCCGGCGAGCGCCATCGCGCACTCGCCGGAGCGGATGGCCTGGGCCGCCAGATGCAGGGCGACCAGCGACGACGAGCACGCCGTGTCGATCGTCACCGCCGGGCCCTCGACCCCCAGGACATAGGAGACCCGGCCGGTGGCGACGCTCCCGGCGTTACCGGTGCCGAGGAAGCCCTCCAGGCCGTCGGGGCGCGCGCCCGTCGCGTAGTCGTGGTACATCAGCCCGGTGAACACGCCGACCTCTCGGCCGCGCAGGGAGGCGGGGTTGACGCCCGCGCGCTCCAGCGCCTCCCAGGAGGTCTCCAGCAGCAGCCGCTGCTGCGGATCCATCGCCAGCGCCTCACGCGGCGAGATCCCGAAGAACCCCGCGTCGAACGCCCCCGCCTCCGCCAGAAAACCACCGTGCCGGGTACGGGAGGTGCCGAAGGCCCCCGGGTCCTGGTCGAAGAGCCGCTCCAGGTCCCAGCCACGGTCGGCCGGGAAACCGGAGACCGCGTCCCGGCCCTCGGCGAGCAGGGACCAGAACTGCTCGGGGGTATGGATACCGCCGGGCAGCCGCAGCCCCATGCCCACGATCGCGACCGGTTCGGCGGCGCGCTCGGTGAGCCGGGCGTTCTCCCGCTTGAGGCGCTCCTGTTCGAGGAGTGCGGTACGGAGGGCCTGGACCAGCCGGTCACTCGGGGCCGCCTGGGTGTCGGCGGTGCTCGGGAGCTCGGCGGCGCTCGGGGTGGGCTCGGTGCGCTCGGGGTGCTGGCTGCTCATGGGGGGAGTTCCTTCACTGGTCCGCACGGGTCAGGGGGGAGGGTCAGCCGAGTTCGCCGAGGGCTCGCTTGATCAGTTCTTCGGCGTCCATCTCCGCGATGGCGGCCGTGTCGTCGTCCGGCGCCCGCCCGGGGGCGGCGGGGGTCGCGGTGGTGGCCGGTGCCGCGCCCCGCGCGGAGCCCGGCTCCCCCGGCTCGTCCACCGGGAAGAGCGCGGTCCGCAGACGCGTCGCGAGGGCGGTGGCGTTGGGGTGGTCGAAGACCACCGTCACGGGGAGTCTGACGCCGGTCGCGGCGGTCAGCCGGTTGCGCAGTTCGACCGAGGTCAGCGAGTCGAAGCCGATCTCGCGGAACGCCTTGGTCGGTCCGATGCCCCCGGTGCCGGACCGGCCCAGGACGAGGGCGGCCTCACGCCGTACCAGTCCGGTCAGGACTCCGAGCTGACTGCCGGGATCCTGGGCGGCGAGATCGGCGGGCAGCGCGGCGCGGGCGGTCTCGCGGGGCGCGGGGCCCGCCGGTCCGGCGATGGTGCGCCAGACCGGGGCGAGCCGTCCCTCCCGTACCGCCGTCCGCAGCCCCGCCCGGTCGACGGCGACGGGCGCGACGACGGCGCGCCCGCCGGCGAGGGCCGCGTCCAGCATCCGCATGCCCTGTTCGGAGTCGATGGGCGCGATGCCGTCCCGGGCCATCCGGCCGGTGTCATCGGCCGTCAGATGGCCTGTGAGGGCGCTGGCCTCCTCCCAGAGTCCCCAGGCGAGGCTCACGGCGGGGAACCCGGCCGCGTGGCGGCGGGCGGCGACGGCGTCCAGGAAGGCGTTGGCCGCGGCGTAGTTCCCCTGTCCGGCGTGGCCCAGGAGCCCGGCGGCGGACGAGAAGAGCACCAGGGCGGCGCCCGCCTCGCGGGTGAGGGCGTCCAACGCTTCGACCGCGTCCACCTTGGGCCGGAAGACCCGCTCGAAGCGTTCGCCGTCCAGGGCCGTGATGACCCCGTCGTCCAGGGCCCCGGCCGTGTGCACGACGGCGGCGAGCGGTTCGGCCAGACCCGCCGTCAGCTCCCGCATCCGTACGGGGTCGGCCACGTCACAGGCCACGACCCGGACATCGGCGCCCGCCCGGACGAGTTCCTCCCGCAGGGCGCCCGCGCCGGGCGCGGACTCGCCCTGGCGGGAGAGCAGCACCAGATGGCGCACTCCGTGCCGGGTGACGAGATGGCGTGCGGTGAGCGCGCCGAGCGTGCCCGTACCGCCGGTGATCACCACGGTTCCGGTCGGCCCGAAGGCGAGGGAACCCCGGCCGGTGGCATCAGCGTTGGGGGCCGGGGAGATCCTGGTCAGCCGGGGCGCGAACGCCCGGCCGTCCCGGAGGGCGATCTGCCACTCACCCGCCGCCGCCAGGGCCTCGACCGCGCGGTCGGTGGGTTCCCCTCCCCGTACGAGGAGGAAGCGCCCGGGGTGCTCGGCCTGGGCCGAGCGGACCAGACCCCAGACGGCGGCCATGGCGGGGTCATCAGCGCCCTCGGCACCCTCGGCGTCCTCGGTCGTGATGACCAGACGGGTCTCCTGTCCGGCGCTGTCGGTGTTGTCGGTGTTGTCGGTGTTGCTGGTGCTGTCGGCGCTGTCAGCGAGTACGCGCTGGACGGCGGCGAGCACCCCGGTCACCGCGTCCCGGGCGCGCCGGGCGTCGTCCCCGTGCCCCGGCGGAACCCGCAGGACGCACCACCCGGGCCGGAGCCCCTCCCCGGCGGTGAGGGCGGGCAGCGGCGATCCACCGGGATCGAGCGGTACGGGGACCCACTCGACGCCGAAGACGTCCTCGGCCGCGAGCGGGACCGGGCGCGAGACCAGGGATCCGATGGTGGCGACGGGAGCGCCACCGCCCGGCTCGCCGACGGTGACCCGGGCGCCGTCCGGGCCGGGCGTCAGCCGGACCCGTACGGTCTCCTCCCCGGACGGCCTCAGCTCCACCCACCGCCAGACGAACGGCAGCTCGACCGGTCCATCGCCCCGGGCCACCGCCAGGGCCAGCGGGTGCAGGGCGGCGTCCAGCAGTGCGGGGTGGACGGCGAAGCCGGTACCGCCGGGCGACACGACCTCGGCGAAGAGCTCCTCGCCCCGGCGCCAGAGGGCGCGGACGCCCTGGAAGGCGGGCCCGTACTCGTATCCGGCACGGCTGAGTTCGGCGTAGAAGTCGCCGTCGGCGAGGCGTTCCGCGTCCGCCGGGGGCCATGGTCCGGGCTCGTGCGGGGGTGTGGGCGCGGTACGGGAGGTGAGGGTGCCGGTCGCGTGCCGGGTCCAGTGCGGGTCGTGCTCACCCTTGGAGTGGAGGGTGACGGGCCGGGTGTCCTCGGGGCCCACCGCGCCGACGACGACCTGGAGGGCGCGGGTCTCCCCTTCGGTCAGGGTCAGGGGTGTCTCGATGAGGAGTTCCTCGATGACCGGCGTCCCGGTACGGTCACCCCCCTGTACCGCCAGCTCCACCAGCGCCGCACCCGGAACCA
>NZ_JBHVHF010000279.1:0-10796 GCF_042800315.1 Streptomyces sp. NPDC057638 | reverse complement strand
GGCGGGTCAGGATCCGCCGACCCCCGCGCCCGCCGCGGCCTCACGGGCGTCCTTGGGCAGCCGGGTGTCGAGCGCGGCGCGGTGGCTGCCCGGCGTCAGCCGGTTCAGCTCCCAGCCGCCCCGGTCCCGGGTGGTCGCCCGCAGGTTCCAGGCGGCGGCCATGCCCGCGTACAGGAACCCCTTGTCCTCGAACGGCAGGAACACACGCACACCGTGCTGCGAGCGGTTGCCGAAGCCGTCGAGGGTCTCCGCGACGGCGGGCTTGGCCGGGTCGTCCATGCGCCAGACGTCACCGCCGCCGAGGGTGGCCTTGAGGGAGGGACCCGCGATCGTCTCCAGATACCTCCGCGTGGTGTCCGACAGCCCGTTGTTGACGGCGGTGAACCGGGCACCCGGGGTGATCAGGCCCGTGTTGTCGAAGGTCGCCATGTACAGCCGGTCCTGGAAGACGGTGAACGTCCACGCGTAGGAGTTGCCGACATTGCCGTTGAAGCCGGACGGGCCGAACTTCGGCGACTGGCCGAGCAGGTTCTCCTTGGCGGTCCACCGCTTGGTGTTGGGGTTGTAGACGGGCAGCTTCCGCTCCCCGTACAGCAGGGTCGTCCGCTGCTTGTCGGTGCCCGGGTCGCTGATCCGGAAGACGGTCGCCGGACGGCTGCCGGAGATCATGTCGCGCTTGCGCAGCACGTCCCCCTTGGGCTGTGCCGCCTCGCCGTAGGTCTGCCACATCGTCTGCACCGCGCCGACGGCGGCCTGGTTGTAGCTCCCCACATACAGCTCGCCCCGCCACTCCGTGAGCGCGCCCCACGCGACGCCCTTGCTCAGCGCCGGATCCGGGTCGTACTGGTCCCAGGAGAAGATCGGCTCCCAGGCGGCGGCGGTGTCGAAGGTCAGTCCGGACGGCGGGACCGGCGGGCTCATCCAGATCTTCGCGGGACCGCCGCTGACCGCGCCCTTCTGCCCCGGGATCTGGGTGCCCCAGCCGGAGACCACCAGACGGTCGCGGAAGGTGGTGATGTAGCCCGGGTCGTTCTCCAGCTGGGCGACGACCTCGAAGGCGAACGGGTTCTCCTTGTCCCCGGTCCAGCGCAGCACCCGCCCGCCGCTGGCGCCCGGGGCGCGGGCGGCCAGATACAGATTGCCGTCGGCGGCGACGACGCCACCGCGCGCGCTCACCAGGTCGGAGTACGCCTTGGAACCGAGGAACCTGCCGGTGGCGCCCTCGAAGGCGAACATCGACAGGCCCGTGCCCACCGACTGCCCCTCGGCCACCAGCTGACCGAAGAGGAACACCACACCGTCGTCGGAGGCCGCGCCCCGCAGACCCACCGTGCGCTTGAGCAGCGGATCCGAGGCGGGCGTGAGGTCCTGGACCTTCTGGGTGTCGGCGTGGACGCGGAAGACGCGCGGGGTGCGGGCGTCCCCGTGGAGCGCCCCCAGCTCCCCGGCGGCGGCGCCCTCGCCGAACTCGCACACCTCCGCGTTCCTGACGTGGTTCGGTGTGGCGTCGCCGGAGAAGCTGGAGGAGGCGTTGCACGTGGCGTTGGCGAGGGTGCCGAAGTAGGCGTAGTCACCGGAGCGGGCCGCGCTCCAGACGTACCCGCCGTTGATCTTGGGCTGGAAACCGGACGGGCAGGAGCCGTTCACGGGCTTCGGCCGCGCACCGCCGACCGACCGGAAGCACTCGTCCACCTGCGCCCGCGCGGTCCGCTGGACATCGAGGACCGGGCCCCGGGGCGTCGTGGTGGAGGCGCGCGGGGGTGTGTCGGAGGGGGCGGCGGTCGCGCTGACGCCGGGGGCGGCCAGCAGGGCGAGGGCGGCCACGCCGGTGGTCAGGCGCGCCAGGCGGCGGCGGTCCCGGCGGGGCTTTCTGGAGAGGGGCATGTCGTACACCTTCGTGTCGTCGTCCGCTCACGTTGTGCGGCGTGATGAGCATCGGCGCGCACTCCGGGGGTGCGTCAACGGGCGCGGGCGGGCGGGTGGAGCCAGGTGCGGGCGGGTGCCAACGGGTGCGGGCCGGTGGGTGGAGCCAGGTGCGGGCCGGTGGGGGGCGACGGGTGCGTGGCGCTCACCGGCCGGACGCGGTGCGACCATGGCCGACGGGGCAGCCCACCGTCCCCGCCCGGCGTGCGCGTTGGCGGCTTCCCGTACGTGACCCGGATCACCCCGCGGGGAAAACCCGTGGCCCCGGCCGGACGTCTAGCAGGTGTGAGAGAGGCTGGGGCGGCGGTGCCGCGGGAACTGGACGAGGAACATCTGGTGCGACGGGTGGCCCGGGGGGACCGGGCCGCCTTCGAGGAGCTGTACCGGCGTACGTCGCCGTGGCTGGCGGTGCGGCTGAACCGCCGCTGCGCCGACCCGCAGATCGTCGCCGAGGTCATGCAGGAGACCTATCTCGCGGTGTGGCGGGCGGCGGGCTCCTTCGCCGGGCGCGGCGCCGGGGGGACCGCGGCCGGCTGGCTGTGGACGATCGCGGCCCGCCGTCTCGTCGACGCGTTCCGCCGCCGGGCCCACCACGCCGAACCACCGCCCGCCGCGGCCGGGCGCGCCCTCGCGCCCGCGGCCGAGGAGGAGGCACTGGTGGCCACCGTCGGCGGCGATGTCGGGGACGCGCTGCGCCTGCTCGCCCCGGAGCTGCGCGACGTGCTCCAGGCGATGGTGCTCGACGGACTGTCCGTCCGGGAGACCGCCGTTCTGCTCGGACTGCCCGAGGGAACGGTCAAGACCCGCGCCCGCCGGGCCCGGATCGCGATGCGGGAGGCACTGACATGAATGCGGAACACATCACGGGCGCCTCGGACGGCGCCTCCGTGGCACACGCGTCGGCGCGGCTCATCGACGGGTACGCGCGGGGCGCCATGGACCTCGTCGCGGACGAGGTCTGGGCGCTGGAGGCCCATCTGGAAGGGTGCCGGGTCTGCCGTGACCGGCTGTCGGACGCCGTCATGGCCGGGGCGCCCGCCGTCGTGGCGCTGACCGAGGCCGTCTGGTCCGATCTCGGACCCCGGCTGGCCGAGGTCGCCCCCGCGCCCCGGCGCCGCCTCCGGGCCCGGCTCTCCACCTGGACGACACCCGCCATGACGCCCTGGCTGGCCATGGTGCTGGCCGTGACGGCGCTCGCGCTCCTGCTGGACCTGGTGGGGCCGGGCGCGGGCCAGATCTCCCTGGTGCTGCTGTTCGCTCCCGTCCTGCCGGTCTGCGGTGTGGCCGCCTCCTGGTCGCGCGGCCTGGACCCGGCGTACGAACTGACGGCCGCGACGCCGAGGGCCGGGCTGCCACTGGTGCTGCGGCGCACCGCCGCCGTCCTCACGGTGGTGATCCCGCTGCTGCTGGCCGGGGGATGGGCGACGGGGGTGACGGCCGCCCAGTGGCTGCTGCCCTGTCTGGCCTTCACCGCCCTGACCCTGGCGCTCGGCGGGGTGATCGGCGTGACCCGCGCGGCCGTCGCGCTGGTGGTGGCGTGGACCGGACTGGTGGCGGCGCCGACGCTGGTCACCAGCCGGACGGCCGTCGTGCTCCAGACGGAGGGGCTTCCGGTGTGGGGGCTGCTCCTCGCCCTCGGCGTCGCCGTCGTCATCGCCCGCAGGGGCGCGTACACCGTGCTGGGCGCCCACCGCTGACCTCTGAGCGGCCGTGACGGCGCCCCCTGGGACGTCCGTACGGACGGGACCGGCCGGCCGGAGACGCGGACGCGGACGCGGGCGCGGGCGCGGGTGCCGACGGATGGCCCGGCCCGGCCCGAGAACGTGTGTGAGACCTACCAGGAGAACCACCCTGAGCACTCCCGTCAGAACCACGAGTGCCACGAGTACCACGAGTGCCACGAGTACCACGAGAGCCGCCGGAAGCGCCGGAAGCGCATCCTCCGAAACCGCCCTGAGCGGTGCTGGCGACACCGTGAACGGCACCGAGAAGACTGTGAGAGAAAGGCGCGCGTCATGCCCCTGGTGAGCAGGATCGATATCGCCCCCACGGCCTACGCCTGGGAGATCCGGGCGACCGGGCTGAAGGTCAGAGCCGGCCGGAAGCGGATGGCCGTCGACGGGCTCGACCTGTCGCTCGGCACCGGTGTCCACGGCCTCCTCGGCCCCAACGGCGCCGGCAAGACCACCCTGATCCGGGCGCTGGCCACGGTGCTGCGCCCCGCCGGAGGCGAGCTGGAGCTGCTCGGGGAGTCCCTGGGCGGACTTGGCGAGCACCGTGCGCTGCGCCGCCGGATCGGCTATCTGCCGCAGGAGTTCGGCTACTACAAGCGCTTCACCGTGCGCGAGTTCGTGGAGTACATGGCCTGGCTGAAGGAGGTGCCCGCGGCGGACATCCCCGCGGCGGTGCAGCGGGCCGTCGAACGGGTCGGGCTGGCCGACCGCGCCGATGAGCGGATGAAGTCCCTGTCGGGCGGGATGGTGCGCCGCGCGGGCGTCGCCCAGGCCATCGTCAACGACCCGGCGATCCTGCTGCTGGACGAGCCGACCGTCGGGCTGGATCCGGCGCAGCGGCTGCGCCTGCGCGAACTGCTCCAGGAACTGGGCCAGGACTCCTGTGTGGTCGTCTCCACCCATCTGGTGGAGGACGTGGCCGCCGCCTGCACCGACGTGGTGCTCTTCGCCGAGGGGCGGCTGGTCTTCCAGGGCACCCCGGACGAACTGGCCTCGATCGGGAGCCCGGACGATGTGGGCGACAGCCCGCTGGAGCGCGGCTACTCGGCGCTGCTGGCCGGGCCCGTGGGGACGGGGGGTGCCTGGTGAACCTCCGTATCCCGCGCATCGAACTGCGGCGTTCCGTCGCCCCCTGGGCCGGGGTCGTCGTCCTGGTGAGCGCGCTCGCGTTCTTGCACCTGGTCTCCGGGGCGTGGGCGAAGGGCCCCACACGGTGGACCGGGCAGTGGACCTCCATGGCCCTGTGGACCCGGCATCTGCTGCTCTTCCTGTGGCCGCTCGCCGTGGGGCTCGGGGCCCTCCAGGGGCTGCGTGAACCCCGTTCGGGCATATCCGAACTGCTGGCCACCACCCCGAGGCCCGCATGGCACCGCGCCGCCGCCCTGGCGGGCACGACGGCCTTCGCGCTGGTCTCGGCCTTCGCGCTGCTCGTCCTCCTGGGCGCGGTACGGGTGCTCGCGGGCGACGCCACGTACACCCACCTCGGCTGGCTGCCCATCTCGCTGGTGGGAGCGCTCGCGCTGGCCGCGGGGGCCGTGCTGGGCATGGGGGTGGCGCGGGCGCTGCCCTCCGTCCTCACCCCGCCCGCCCTGGCCGTGGCCGCCTTCCTGCTCTCCAGTGTCCTGCGGCAGACCGCGGAGGACGCGGTACCGACGTCCGCCGTGCCCAACCGCCTGTCGCTGCTGGCGCCCGCCGTGGCGGACGTACGCGAGACGCTGCTGACCCTCTCCGTCCCGGTGCACCTCGGACAGACGCTGTGGCTGCTGGGCCTGGCCGCCACGGGTCTCGCGCTGCTGGCCGCCGCCACCCCGCGGGCCCGGCTGCTCGCCCTCACGCCCCTGGTGGCGGGCGGGGCCGTCGCCGCGCTGGTGCTCCCGGCCGACCCCCGCGACACGTACGTCATCGACCGGGCCGCCGCCGCGCGGGTCTGCGAGGGCGCGGTGTGTGTGACGACCGCCCAGCGGGCCCGCCTGGACGATCTGGCGGGTCCGGGCGCGGAGGCGCTGCGGCTGCTGCGCGGCGCCCTGGGCGACCGGGCGCCCGTCGCCATCCACGAGGCCACCGACCTCCGGGGTCACTTCGCCACCCCGCGGCGGCTGCGGGACACCGTGCTCATCGACTTCGAGGACCGGACGATCGGCGACGCCCGGGGCGAGCGGCTGACCCGGGCGCTGGTCGCCCAGGGCCTGGCCCCGCTCTGCGTCCCCCGCAGCGACACCGTGAGCGGCACCCTGGAGGAGACCGTCGCGCAGAGCGTCGCCGCCGCCTGGGTCTTCGGGGACGGCGTCCGGCCGCTCGACGGCACCATGCACACCGTGCGCCACCAGGCCGAGGCGGCCCGCCCGGTCTGGCGGACGTTCAGCGCGCTGCCGACGGGGGAGCAGCGGCGGCGGATCGCGGCGCTGCACTCCGCCGCGTTCTCCTGCTCCGGTGACCCGCTCGCCGCGCTGACGGGTGGTGCGTCCCGGTGAGATGGCTGACGCTCTACGCGCGCTCGCGGGGGGTGCCCGCCTCGCTCGCCGCCGTCGTGGCCCTGGCGGTGGCGGTGTGGGCGCTCGGCCGGAGCGGCGGCGGGGGACCGGGTGACCTCCGGCTCACCGCGCTCGTCCTCGCCGCCGGGGTGATGGCGGTCGCGGCCGGACTCGGTGGACAGGATCTCGCGCTGGACCGTACGGCCGCGATCCGCTGGGTGCCCCGCCGGGCGGGACACGTCCTGCTCGGCGGGGTGGCCGTCGGCGCGGTACTGATGCTGGTGGGTGGTGAGCGGGTCTCCGCCGCCGTCGTCGTGCGCGACGGTGCGGGGCTGATGGGGCTCGCCGCCCTCGGGGCGGCGTGGTGCGGGAGCCGGTACGCCTGGCTCCCGCCGTTCGGCTGGCTCATGGTCTCCTTCGTCGTCCCGCCCGCCACGACCGGGGCGAACCAGGTCCTGACCTGGATGGTGTCACCGCCGGGAACGGCGGTCGCCGCCTGGACGGCCGTGGCCCTGGCGCTCACTGGCATCGCCGTCTACGTGGTGGCGGGTCCGAGGCGCTGACCCGCGAGATCCGGTGACCGTCGCGCCGGGGCGCGGGTCGATGGTGCCGTGCGGGGTGTCAGGGTACCGGGCGGGCCCTGGGCAGGGGTGCCACAGGTCAGGACCGGAACTCCGGCCACCGCGCCCTGCGGGCGCTCCACCGCGCGGGGCCACGGGACGCGCCTCCCATGGCCCCACGCCTCTCGTACCAGGGCTACGGCGCGTCGCCCTTACGGCGCGGGAACAGCCCGGTTCACCGGGACGCCCAGGACCGCCGTGCCCTTACCGGCCCGTTCGGCCGTGCCGCCGCCTCGGGCCTGGTCGCCCTTGGTGACGTCCTTCCCGCAGAACTGGGCCTCCTGCATACCGATGAACAGTCCGGCGCTGTTCTGGTCGAGCCAGTCACCGTTGATGTTGTACGCCAGGGTGTGGCGGCCGTCCTCCGTGGCGACCGCGTTCGAGAGGGAACCGGGCCAGCCGCCGCTGTGGCCCCACAGGGTGATGCCACAGCCGATGGTCGTCGCCTCCAGCCCCAGCCCGTAGGAGGAGTTCGGGTCCCTCGGGTTGGGGACGGTGTCCTTCATGGCCTTGAGCTGCGCCGGGGCCAGCAGCCGTCCGCCCAGCAGCGCGCTCAGGAACCGGTTGAGATCGGCGGCGGTGGAGATCATGTCGCCGTCCGCCCAGGACTGGGTGGGGTTCTGGAGGGTGACGTCGTAGACCTTCTGCCCGGCCGAGGGCGGGCCGGAGAAGAAGGTGGTGTACGCCCGGCCGCTGGGCCCCGGCATCCTCGGGTCGGTGCGCGGCATCACCGTCGACCGCAGCCCCAGCGGGCCGATGATGCGGCGCTCGACCTCCCGTTCGTAGTCGCGTCCGCCGACCGCCTCGATCACCAGCCCGGCCAGCACGTAGTTGGTGTTGGAGTACTGGTAGGCGGCACCAGGGGGGAACGTCGGCGGGTGGGTCATCGCGATCCGTACCGCCGTCAGCGGGGAGCGGGTCTCGAACCGGTGCTTCATAAAGGCCGGGGAGGAGATGTACTTCCGGTTGTACTCGGGGTCGCCCGCGTAGTCGAAGACCCCGCTGGTGTGGTTGAGGAGCTGGCGGACGGTCATCGTCCGGCCGTCATGGCCGTGGCCCCGCACCAGTCCGGGCAGCCAGCGCTCCACGGTGTCGTCGAGGTCGAGCCTGCCCTCGGCCTCCATCTGGAGCAGGACCGTCGCCACGAACGTCTTGGTGATGGAGGCGATACGGAAGTGGTCGCCGGTTCCGCGCGGGGCCTGGGTGCGCAGGTTCCCCACGCCCGAGGCACCCTTCCACGCTCCCCGGGCGTCGCGTGCGTGGGTGGTCACCCCGGGGATGCCCGACGCGACGAGCGCGTCCATCGCGCGCTGGGTCAGCTGATGGGAGCCGCCGCGCTGGCGCTCGGGAGTCCCGCCCTCGTCCCCGGCCCGGGCCGGTGTCGCCAGCGCCGTCACGGCCACTGCCGCGGCGGCGAGTCCCACCACACCCGTACGGGTCCGTCGTCCTGCTCGCATCAGCGCTCCTCGCTGTGTGGGTGAAGGGCCCGCGCGCGCCGTCCCCACGGCGCGTCCGGGTGTCGACCGGTGTCCCGGACCGGTGGTGCCGGTCGCTGTCCCGGGCCGGTGTCCCGGGCCGGTGCGTCGGCCGGTCGTCGCGGGGAAGGACCGCGTCCGGCCGTCCGACGGTTGATCGGCGGGCGTCGGCTGGCTGGAAGTGATCGTTGCGACACCGGGGTGCGCATCACCGAGACCGTACTCCTTGAAAACCCATCCAAATTTTCAAGTCACCCTTGACACCTGCATAGGAGGCGCAGAAAGTGAAGGGGCGCTAACCAACTCACTGGAGGGTTTATGAGCCGCAGAGTGCTGGTGGCCGGGGTCGGGATGATTCCGTTCGCCAAGCCCAGCGCGGGCCGGACGTACGACGAGATGGGCGCGGGCGCGGTGAGCATGGTGCTCCGTGACGCCGGACTCCCCTACGACACGGTCCAGCAGGTCTACGCCGGTTATGTGTACGGCGACTCCACCTGCGGTCAGCGGGTGGTCTACCGCTCCGGGAAGACCCGGGTACCGGTGATCAACGTCAACAACAACTGCGCCTCCGGCTCCTCCGCGCTCTGGCTCGCCCGGCAGGCGGTCGAGAGCGGTGCGGTGGAGTGCGCGCTCGCCCTCGGTTTCGAGCAGATGCCGCCCGGCGCCCTGAGCCCCAAGTGGACCGACCGCCCGCTCCCGCTCACCGACTTCGCCGACACCCTGCGCACCCTCTACGACATCGACCCCGGACTCTCGCTGACCCCCCAGTACTTCGCCGCCGCCGGTCGGGAGTACCAGGAGAAGTACGGGATGCGGCCCGAGACCTTCGCCAAGGTCTCGGTCAAGGCCCGCGCCCACGCCGCGAACAACCCGTACGCCGTCTTCCGCGACCCCATCACCGAGGACGACGTGCTCTCCTCGCCCCGGATCGCGGGAGCGCTGACCCGGCTCCAGTGCTGCCCGCCCACCTGCGGCGCCGCCGCCGCGATCCTCTGTTCGGAGGAGTTCGCCCGCCGCCACGGCGTCCGGCGCGCCGTCGCCATCGCGGCCCAGACCCTCCAGTCCGACGCGGCCGACGTCTTCGACCGCTCCAGCGCCATCTCCCTCGTCGGCGCCGACGTCACCCGCGCGGCAGCCGCGGAGGTCTACGAGAGGGCCGGGGTCGACCCCCGGGACATCCCCGTGGTCGAGCTGCACGACTGCTTCACCGTCAACGAGGTCCTCTGCTACGAGGGACTCGGCCTCTGCCCCGAGGGCGGCGCCGAGGAGTTCATCCTCAGCGGCGACAACACCTACGGCGGCCGGGTCGTCACCAACCCCTCCGGCGGACTGCTCTCCAAGGGCCATCCGCTCGGCGCCACCGGCCTCGCCCAGACCGCCGAGATCACCTGGCAGCTGCGCGGCGAGGCAGGCGCCCGCCAGGTCGAGGGCGCCACCCTCGGCCTCCAGCACAATCTCGGCCTCGGCACCGCCGGAGTCGTCACCCTCTTCGAGAAGGTCTCCTGAACATGCCCATCGACCGTGCCGTCATCGGCACCCGCGTCCCCGGCCACACGGTCGAGGTGGAGCGCGGCAGGCTCCGCTTCTTCGCCCGCGCCACCGGGCAGGACGATCCCGCCGTCACCGATCCCGAGGCCGCGCGGGCGGCCGGTCACCCGGATCTGCCGGTGCCGCCGACCTTCCTGTTCTGCCTCGATCTGGAGAACCCGCACCGGGGCCGGTTCCTGACGGAGCTGGGGATCGACCCCCGTACCATCCTCCACGGCGAACAGTCGTTCACCTATCACGCGCCCGCCTACGCCGGGGACACCCTGACCTTCGCCACCGAGGTCACCGATGTCTACGCGAAGAAGGGCGGCGCCCTCCAGTTCATCGTCCGCACCACGGAGGTGACCCGCGACGGCGCCCCGGTCGCGACGCTGACCGGAACCATCGTCGTCCGTGAGCGGGCCGGGTCCCGTGCGTCGGCCGGGTTCGGTGAGTCTGCCGGGTCCGGTGAGCTGGTCGCGACCGACGAGTTGGGCAGCTCCGGTGAGTCGGCCGGGACCGATGCGCGGGCCGGGTCCCGTGCGGCGGCCGCGCCTGAGGAGGATGCGGCGTGAAGACCGGTGACACCCTCACCCTGACCGCCCCGACGGTCACCCGCACCACCCTGGCGCTCTACGCGGGCGCCTCCGGGGACCACAACCCCGTCCATATCGACATCGACGCCTGCCGTGCGGTCGGCATCGACGATATCTTCGCCCACGGCATGCTCTCCATGGCCTATCTGGGGCGGCTGCTCACCGACTGGGTACCCCAGGAGCGGGTGCGCTCCTTCGGGGTCCGTTTCACGGCGGTCACTCCGGTCAACTCCACCCCCGTCTGCACCGGGACGGTCACCGGTGTACACGACGGCGAGGCCCGTCTCGATCTGACGGTCGCCCTGCCCGACGGCACCGTGACCCTCCGGGGCACCGCCGTGATCTCCCTCGACACATCCGTTTCGGCTCAGTGAAGGACGTCAGGACTATGGGAACGCTGGTGGGCAGGGTCGCTGTGGTGTCGGGTTCGGGGCGGGGGATCGGGCGTGAG
>NZ_JBHVHF010000278.1:0-10819 GCF_042800315.1 Streptomyces sp. NPDC057638 | reverse complement strand
CCGCAGAGGCGGTCGGGGGCTCTCGCGCGCTATAGTGGGGGTTTCCCTGCTCATCGCTACATGCGGACAGGGAGAAGCTGTTGACCAGATCCTAGCGTGTCAGGAGCCGCTTTGTCAACTGAGGAACTCCAGGACGAGCAGCGTTTCGTCTCCCGGGTCTATGGGCGCCTCGACGCGCTCCGCGAGGAGGCCGAGGCCGCCGTCCGTGCCACCAGCCGCTGGAACAGCACCGGTCTCCAGGCCCGGCTCGAACGGGACATCGTCGTCGCCGAGCACTCCGCCGAGCTCTCCGCGCTCAACGCCGTCGACTCCGGGCTCTGCTTCGGCCGCCTCGATCTGACCGACGGCACCCGGCACCACATCGGCCGGGTCGGCGTCCGCGCCGACGACGCCGAGCGCACCCCGCTGCTCATCGACTGGCGCGCCCCCGTCGCCCGCCCCTTCTATCTGGCCACCGGGCACACCCCGATGGGGCTGCGCAGGCGACGGCACATCACCACCGAGGGCCGGACGGTCACCGCGCTGCACGACGAGATCCTCGACCTCGGCGACACCACCCGTACCGGCCATGAGGACCCCGACGCCGACGCGGTGCTGCTCGCCGCGCTCGGCACCGCGCGCACCGGGCGGATGGCCGACATCGTCCGGACGATCCAGGCCGACCAGGACCGGATCATCCGGGCGCCCCGCGAGGGCGTGCTCGTGGTGGAGGGCGGTCCCGGTACCGGCAAGACCGCCGTGGCGCTGCACCGCGCCGCGTACCTCCTCTACGCGCACCGGGAGCAGCTCGCCCGGCGCGCGGTGCTGATCGTCGGGCCCAACCCGGCCTTCCTCGGCTATATCGGCGAGGTGCTGCCCTCGCTCGGCGAGACCGGGGTGCTGCTGGCCACGGTCGGGGAGCTGTTCCCGGGCATCCGGGCCACCGGCGCCGACAGCCCGGCCGCCGCCGAGGTCAAGGGCCGTGCCGCGATGGCCCAGGCGCTGGCGCGCGCCGTCGCCGGGCGGCAGGCGCTGCCCGAGACCGTCCCGGGCGACGGCCGCGACGACGACGCATACGACTACGAGGCGGCGGGCACGGTCCCCGAGCCCGCCCTGGAGATCGCGCACGAGGAGTACGGGACGCTGCTGCTGGGCCGGGAGATGGCGTACGCCGCCCGGGACCGGGCGCGGGCCACCAGGCTGCCGCACAACCTCGCCCGCCCCCACTTCGCCTTCCAGATCATCGACGCGCTCACCGCGCAGCTCGCCGACCGGCTCGGCGCCGACCCCCTCGGTGGTCCCAATCTGCTCGGCGCCGACGACCTCGCCCAGCTCGGCAAGGAGATCGCGACCAGCGCGGAGGTGCACTCCGCGATCGACGTGCTCTGGCCGGTGCTCACCCCCGAGGAGGTGGTGACCGCCCTGCTGGCCGCCCCTCAGGCGTATCTGCCGGAGGCCGACGCCGCGCTGATCCGGCGTACGGAGGGGCCGTGGACCCCGGCCGACGTCCCGCTGCTGGACGAGGCCGCCGAACTCCTCGGGGTGGACGACAGCGCCGAGCGCGCCCGCGCCGAGGCCGAGCGCCAGGAGCGGATCGCCTACGCCCAGGGCGTCCTCGACCTCTCCCAGGGGTCGGAGAGCTATGAGTTCGAGGACGAGGAGTCCGAGGTCCTCGCCGCCCACGACATCATCGACGCCGAGCGGATGGCCGAGCGCCATGAGGAGGACGACCACCGTACGGCCGCCGAACGCGCGGCGGCCGACCGGACCTGGGCCTTCGGCCATATCGTCGTCGACGAGGCGCAGGAGCTCTCCGCGATGGCCTGGCGGCTGCTGATGCGGCGCTGCCCGAGCCGCTCGATGACGCTGGTCGGCGATCCCGCGCAGACCGCGGAACTGGCCGGGCTCGGCTCCTGGCGGGCCATCCTCGAACCGTATGTCGGGGACCGCTGGCGGCACACCCGGCTCGGCGTCAACTACCGCACCCCCGCCGAGATCATGGAGCTGGCGGCGGCCGTGCGCCGGGAGAGCCTCGCTGACTTCACCCCGCCACGCTCGGTGCGCGCCACGGGAGTGGAGCCCTGGCGGGAGCGGGTCGGGGGCGCGGCGGAGCTGACCGGGGCCATACGGGACGCCATCGCCCGGGAGACCCCCGCCCAGGGCCGTCTCGCCGTCATCGCCCCCGCCGAACTGCACTCCCTGATGCCGGAGGGGCTCCAGGGGCCGCTCGATCTGACCCACCGGGTGGTGCTGCTGGAACCCCGGGAGGCCAAGGGCCTGGAGTTCGACTCGGTGATCGTGGTGGAGCCCGCCCGCTTCACCCCGAGCGATCTGTATGTGGCCCTGACCCGGGCGACCCAGCATCTGGGGCTGGTGCACCTGGGGGAGCTGCCCCGCGCGCTGCGTACCTGACCGGGGCGGTGCTGATCAGCGTTCCGCCGGGGCCAGCCAGAGCGTGGCCAGCGGGGGGAGGGTCAGGGCGAGGCTGGTGGGATGGCCGTGGGAGGGGTGGGGGGCGGACGGGAGGGGCGGGGGGCCGTTGGTGATGCCGCCGCCTCCGTACCGTTCCTCGTCGGTGTTGAGGATCTCGCGCCAGACGGGGACGGCCGGTGGCACTCCCAGCCGGTAGCCGTGCCGGACCACCGGGGAGAAGTTGCTCACCGCCAGCAGCGGGGAGCCGTTCGCGTCGAGGCGGAGGAAGGCGAAGACGTTGTCCTCCGCCGCGTCCCCGGCGACCCAGGCGAAGCCCTCCGGGGCGGTGTCCCGCTCCCAGAGGGCGGGGCTGGCGCGGTAGACCGTGTTCAGTTCGCGCACCAGCCGCCGCACTCCCCGGTGGTCGGGTTCGGCGGCGTACGAGGGGTCCAGCAGCCACCAGTCGGGGCCATGAGCCTCCGACCACTCGGCCCCCTGGGCGAACTCCTGCCCCATGAAGAGCAGCTGTTTGCCCGGATGGGCCCACATAAAGCCCAGATAGGCCCGGTGGGTGGCCCGCTGCTGCCACCAGTCGCCGGGCATCTTGGAGACCAGGGAGCGCTTGCCGTGCACCACCTCGTCATGGGAGATCGGCAGCACATAGTTCTCGCTGTGGGCGTAGACCATCGAGAAGGTCATCTCCCCGTGGTGGTAGCGGCGGTGCACCGGCTCATGGGCGAGATAGCCCAGCGAGTCATGCATCCAGCCCATGTTCCACTTCAGGCCGAAGCCGAGGCCGCCGAAGCCCCCGGCGCCGAGGTGGTGGGTGGCGCGGGTGACGCCGTCCCAGGCCGTGGACTCCTCGGCGATGGTGACCACCCCGGGGCAGCGGCGGTAGACGGTGGCGTTCATCTCCTGGAGGAAGGCGACCGCGTCCAGGTTCTCCCGGCCGCCGTGCTCGTTGGGGGTCCACTGGCCCGGCTCGCGGGAGTAGTCCAGATAGAGCATCGAGGCGACGGCGTCCACCCGCAGCCCGTCGACATGGAACTCCTCGCACCAGTACACCGCGTTGGCCACCAGGAAGTTGCGCACCTCCGTGCGCCCGTAGTCGAACTCCAGCGTGCCCCAGTCGGGGTGGGCGGCGCGCCGGGGGTCGGCCGGTTCGTACAGCGGGGTCCCGTCGAAGGCCGCCAGCGCCCACGCGTCGCGCGGGAAGTGCGCCGGGACCCAGTCGACGATCACCCCGATACCCCGCTGGTGCAGCGCGTCCACCAGGAAGCGGAAGTCGTCGGGGGTGCCCATCCGGGCGGTCGGCGCGTAGAAGCCGGTGACCTGGTAGCCCCAGGAGCCGCCGAAGGGGTGCTCGGCGATCGGCATCAGCTCCACATGGGTGAAGCCGAGGTCGGCGACATAGTCCGGGAGCTGGGCGGCGAGCTGGCGGTAGCTCAGCCCCGGCCGCCAGGAAGCCAGATGGACCTCGTAGACCGAGAAGGGCGCGGTGTGGACCGGGTGCTCGCCGCGGCGCGCCATCCACTCCTGGTCGCGCCACGCGTGGTGGGCGGCGGTCACGATCGAGGCGGTGGCGGGCGGGACCTCGGTACGGCGGGCCATCGGGTCGGCCCGGGTGCTCAGGCTCCCGTCGGGCCGGGTGAGCTGGAACTTGTAGAGCGCGCCCTCACCCACCGCGGGCAGGAACAGCTCCCACACCCCGCTCGACCCCAGCGAACGCATCGGGTACCCGGTGCCGTCCCAGTGGCTGAAGTCGCCCGTCACCCGCACCCCGCGCGCGTTCGGCGCCCACAGCGCGAACCGGGTGCCCGTCACGCCCTGATGGGTCATCACCCGCGCGCCGAGCGCCCGCCACAGCTGTTCATGCCGCCCCTCGGCGATCAGATGGAGGTCGAAGGAGCCGAGCGAGGGGAGGAAGCGGTACGGATCCTCCGCCGCGATTTCGTGGGTGCCGTCGCCGTCGGGCCCGTCGTACGCCACCAGCAGGGTGTACCCCGTGCCCTCCGCGGTCACGGCGGCGGGCAGCAGCCCCGAGAACAGCCCGTCCCCCTCGGACCAGAGCCGGGCCCGTACCCCGGGCGCCACCACCGTCACCGCCCGCGCGAACGGGCGCAGCACCCGCACCTCCACCCCGCCGCCGTCCGGGTGCGGGTGCGCCCCGAGCACCGTGTGCGGATCGTGGTGCGCCCCCGCGAGCAGCCGGGCCCGGTCGTCCCCGCCGAGCGGCCGCGCAGGCGGCGTGCTCTCGTGGCCGGTGTCCCCGTCGTCGTCCGCGGGCCGGGGGGAGGGCGCCGTACGGCGGTACGGGGGCGGGGTCGGCTCTGCTCCGAGGGGGACGGACAGCGCGGGACCGGTGGGGGCGGGGCCACCGGCCGCCGGACCGCGCCGGGTGTCCCGGGCGCGCGGGGAGTCGGTGGGGGAGGAGGTTCTCGGGGGACGGGCGGTCACGGGTACGGCCTCCTGGTCGAGGGAGGGGGGAGAGGGAGGGGGACAGAGAGGAGAGGAGGGGGAACAAGGGGGGCGCCCGGGTCGGGTCAGGGCAGCGCCGTCGCCAGCCGGTCGATGGCCGCCATCGGCACCGGCAGCCAGTCGGGCCGGTGCCGGGCCTCGTACAGCGCCTCGTAGACCGCCTTGTCGGTCTCGTAGGCGCGCAACAGCTCCGGCTCGCCGCGCGGGTCGGCGCCCGACCCCTCCGCGTACCCCTCGCAGTAGGCCGCCCGGCAGCGCTCGGCCCACCCCGGGTCCCAGGGCTGGTGGCTGCGGGCCGCGTAGTCGAACGAACGGAGCATCCCGGCCACATCGCGGACCGGGGGCTGGGGGCGGCGGCGCTCGGCGAGCGGCCGGGCGGGCTCGCCCTCGAAGTCGATCACCGACCAGTGGTCGTCGGCGTGCGGCGCTCCGCCGCGCAGGGTCTGCCCCAGATGGAGGTCGCCGTGGATGCGCTGGGCCCGCAGCCCCCGGCCGTCGCGCGCCAGATCGGCGACCGTGTCGAAGGCCCGGCGCAGCCGGGGCACATAGGGCAGCAGCGCGGGCACCGCCCGCGCGGCCTCCTCCAGCCTGCGGTTCATCGCCTCCACCAGCCGGTCGGTGCGCTGCGCCGAGAGCGCCACGGTCGGCAGCGCGTCGGCGAGGGCGGTGTGCACCTCGGCGGTGACCCGGCCCAGCGCGCGGGCCTCCTCGGTGAAGGGCGCCCCGGCGGCCAGCGCCTCCAGCGCCAGCCGCCAGCCGTCGTGCGAGCCGCGCAGATAGGGCTGGAGCACTCCGAGCGTGTACGGCTGGGGCGCGGTCGACTCCCACCACGCCACCGGGGCCGGGACCCGGCCGCAGCCGGCCCGCGCCAGCGCCAGCGGCAGCTCCAGATCGGGGTGGGGGCCGGGCTGGACCCGGCGGAAGAGCTTGAGGATGAAGGCGTCGCCGTAGACCAGCGAGGTGTTGGACTGTTCGGCGCCCAGGGGCCGGGCGGAGAGCCCGCCGGGGACCGCGGGCGCCCGGTCGTAGCGGTCGAAGCGGAGCGGGCCGAGCGTGCCTGGGGTGCGCAGCCGCTCCCACAGCAGTCCGGCGAGCCGGGGGTCGACGAGGCCCTCGTAGACCGTCCGTCCGGCGAGGGGGCCCTCGCCGGGGCGGCCGATGAGGGCGGGGGCGAGATGGGGCGGCAGGGTCCGGCGCACCCCGAGCAGCAGTTGGTAGCAGTCGCCCGGGGGCGGTTTCCGGCCCGCCGCTGTTCCCGTTCCCGTTTCCGTTTCCGTATCCGTTCCGGTTCCCGCGTCCGTTCCCGTGGCCGGGCGGGCGATGTCCACCAGCAGATGGAGCAGCCCCGGGCCCCGGCCCGTGAGCGGGAGCAGTTCGGTGGCCGAGACGAGCGAGAGGGCGGTGACCGGCCGGCCCTTCCCGGCGAACCAGCGCTGCCGGGGCAGCCAGGAGCGGAGCAGGGGGGCCAGGGAGGGAAGGAGGGCCACGGGGGTCCGGGTGGATGCAGCCTCCGACATGGAATCGCGTCCTTTCCCCGAGATGCACCCTAAATGACGCTGAATGCGCAGAGTGTCCCGGATCATGGCGTTGACTGTCCGGCGGCGCGCGGGGATGACGAGGAGACTGCCCGGTGCGGTGCCGGGGAAACCGCCCCGCGGGAGGTACGGCTCGTCACGTCCGGCTCGTCGTCGGGAGTCCCCGGCGCCGGGGTGAGGAAGCGGGGCGCCGGGGGCGGGACGGAGTGGGGGTGAGCCTGGTGAGGGAGGGTGGAGAGAGGGGGAGAGAGGGGTGGTTGTGGGTCAGGAGGCGGGCTCGGCCGGGTCGGCGCCCGTGCTCGCGCGGACCGCGCGGTCCGCCGGGGCCGGCCAGGAGTGGGGCGCGGTGTCCCGGCGCAGCCGGAACCAGTAGAAACCGTGGCCCGCCAGGGTGAGCAGATACGGCCACTGGCCGATCGCCGGGAAGCGCACCCCGCCGATCAGCTCCACCGGGCGGCGCTCCGCGAACTCCCTCAGGTCCAGCTCCGTCGGCTGGGCGAAGCGCGAGAAGTTGTGGACGCACATCACCAGGTCGTCCTTGTACTCCCGGGTGAAGGCGAGCACCGCCGGATTGGACGACGGCAGCTCGGTGTAGGAGCCCAGGCCGAAGGCGGGGTTCTGCTTGCGGATCTCGATCATGCGCCGGGTCCAGTGCAGCAGCGAGGAGGGGCTGCTCATGGACGCCTCCACATTGGCGACCTGGTAGCCGTAGACCGGGTCCATGATGGTCGGCAGATAGAGCCGTCCCGGGTCACAGGAGGAGAACCCGGCGTTGCGGTCGGGCGTCCACTGCATCGGGGTGCGCACCGCGTCCCGGTCGCCGAGCCAGATGTTGTCGCCCATGCCGATCTCGTCGCCGTAGTAGAGGATCGGCGAGCCGGGCAGGGAGAGCAGCAGCGCGGTGAACAGCTCGATCTGGTTGCGGTCGTTGTCGAGCAGCGGGGCGAGCCTGCGGCGGATGCCGATGTTCGCCCGCATCCTCGGGTCCTTGGCGTACTCCGCGTACATGTAGTCGCGCTCCTCGTCGGTGACCATCTCCAGGGTCAGCTCGTCGTGGTTGCGCAGGAAGATGCCCCACTGGCAGCTGGCCGGGATCGCCGGGGTCTTGGCGAGGATCTCGGAGACCGGGTGGCGCGACTCGCGCCGCACCGCCATGAAGATCCGTGGCATCACCGGGAAGTGGAACGCCATATGACACTCGTCGCCGCCGCCCGCGTAGTCGCCGAAGTAGTCGACGACGTCCTCCGGCCACTGGTTGGCCTCCGCGAGGAGCACGGTGTCGGGGTAGTGGGCGTCGATCTCGCTGCGCACCCGTTTCAGGAAGGAGTGGGTGGCGGGGAGGTTCTCGCAGTTGGTGCCCTCGCGCTGGTAGAGGTAGGGCACCGCGTCCAGCCGGAAGCCGTCGATGCCGAGGTCGAGCCAGAATCTCAGCGCGGAGATGATCTCCTCCTGGACGGCCGGGTTCTCGTAGTTGAGGTCCGGCTGGTGGGAGAAGAAGCGGTGCCAGTAGTACTGCTTGCGGACCGGGTCGAAGGTCCAGTTGGACGTCTCGGTGTCGACGAAGATGACCCGGGCGTCCGGGAACTGCTTGTCGTCGTCGGCCCAGACGTAGTAGTCGCCGTAGGGGCCGTCGGGGTGGAGGCGGGACTCCTGGAACCACTCGTGCTGGTCGCTGGTGTGGTTCATGACGAAGTCGATGATCACGCGCATGCCGCGCTGGTGGGCCGCGTCGACGAACTCCACGAAGTCGGCCAGGTCGCCGAACTCCGGCAGGACGTTGGTGTAGTCCGCCACGTCGTACCCGCCGTCCCGCAGGGGCGAGGAGAAGAACGGCGGCAGCCACAGGCAGTCCACCCCGAGCCACTGGAGGTAGTCCAGTTTGGCGGTGAGGCCCTTGAGGTCGCCGACGCCGTCGCCGTTGCTGTCCTGGAAGGAGCGGACGAGTACCTCGTAGAAGACGGCCCGCTTGAACCAGTCGGGATCGCGGTCCTTGGCCGGGGTGTCCTCGAACAGGTCGTGGACAGGTTCGTTGACGATCATGATGTGGGTGACCCTCCGATCGGCGGGGACGGTCGCAGTACCGCGATGTGCGCGGGCCTGCGGCCCGGCTCCAGGCGCACATAGGCGGATCTGCCCCAGTGATAGGTCTCGCCGGTGAGCTCGTCGCGCACCGGTGCGGTCTCATGCCAGGCGAGGCCGAGTCGCGGCATGTCCAACGAGACCGTCGCCTCCTGGGTGTGGTGGGGGTCGAGGCTGACGACCACGATCACGGTGTCCGGACCCCCGTGCGCGCCCGGCGGGGCGTGCTTGGAGTAGGCGAGCACCGCGTCGTTGTCGGTGTGGTGGAAGTGGATGTCCCGGAGCTGTTGCAGGGCCGGATGGCGGCGTCTGATCCGGTTGAGGCTGGTGATCAGCGGGGTGAGGGTGCGTCCCTCACGCTCGGCGCTCTCCCAGTCCCGCGGACGCAGCTGGTACTTCTCCGAGTCGAGGTACTCCTCGCTGCCCTCGCGCACCGGGGTGCCCTCGCACAGCTCGAACCCCGCGTACATCCCCCAGCTCGGCGCCAGCGTCGCCGCCAGCACCGCCCGGACCGCGAACGCCGGACGCCCGCCCTGCTGGAGGTAGGCGTGGAGGATGTCCGGCGTGTTGACGAAGAGGTTCGGCCGCATCGACGCCGCCGACTCATCCGCCAGCTCACGGACGTACTCGGTCAGCTCCCGCTTCGTGGTGCGCCAGGTGAAGTACGTGTACGACTGCTGGAACCCCACCTCCGCCAGCGCGCGCATCATCGCCGGACGGGTGAACGCCTCGGCCAGGAAGAGCACATCGGGGTCGGTGCGGTTGACCTCCGCGAGGACCTGTTCCCAGAACACCACCGGCTTGGTGTGCGGATTGTCCACCCGGAAGATCCGCACCCCGCGCGCCATCCAGAACCGCAGCAGCCGCACGGTCTCGCGGACCAGCCCCGGCAGATCGGCGTCGAAGGAGAGCGGATAGATGTCCTGGTACTTCTTGGGCGGGTTCTCGGCGTGCGCGATCGAACCGTCGGCGCGGTGGCGGAACCACTCCGGGTGCTCCTTGACCCAGGGGTGGTCGGGTGAGCACTGGAGCGCGAAGTCCAGCGCCACCTCCAGCCGCAGCGCCCGCGCCGTCGCCACGAAGTGGGCGAAGTCCTCGAAGGTGCCCAGCTCGGGGTGGAGCGCGTCATGGCCGCCCTCGGCGGAGCCGATCGCCCAGGGCACCCCCACATCATGGGCACCGGAGGAGAGGGTGTTGTTGGGGCCCTTGCGGTGGGAGCTGCCGATGGGGTGGATGGGCGGCAGATAGACCACATCGAAGCCCATGGCCGCGATGGCGGGCAGCCGTTCGGCCGCTGTACGGAAGGTGCCGGAGACCGGCGGCTGGCCCTCGGCGACCACGGCGCCCTCGGACCGGGGGAACAGCTCGTACCAGGAGCCGAACAGGGCCCGCCGCCGCTCCACCAGCAGCGGCAGCGGACGGGAGAGGGTGACCAGCTCCCGCAGCGGATGGCGGGCCAGCGCCTCGCCCGCCTCCGGCGCCAGCGCGGCGGCGAGCCGGGTGGTGGCCGGGAGCGCGGTGTCGCGCAGCGCGTCCACGGCGGTGAGCACCGCCTCCCGGCCGTCCTCCTTGGGCACCCCGGCCGCCGCGCGTTCCAGCAGCTCGGCGCCCTCGCGCAGGACCAGCGCGGTGTCGATCCCGGCCGGGATCTTCACCGTCGCCTCCCGCGCCCAGCCGGCCACCGGGTCGCTCCACGCCTCCACGGCGAAGCTCCACCGGCCTTCGGCGTCGGGGGTGATCTCGGCGCCCCAGCGGTCGGTGCCGGGGGCCAGCTCCCGCATGGGGATCCAGGGGCCGGGGCGCCCCTGAGGGTCGCGCAGGGCGACATTGGCGGCGACCGCCTCATGGCCCTCGCGGAAGACGGTGGCGGTGACCTGGAAGGTCTCGCCGACCACCGCCTTCGCGGGTCTTCTCCCGCAGTCGACACGAGGGCGTACGTCCAGGACAGGGATTCGACCGATCATGGGCTCACCTGACAGGGATGTGCGGGTGGGAAATCAGTAGTTGTTACTGATCTATTTCGTGTTTGTCAGAATTGCGTCAGTTCTTTGTAACCGCTGGGCCGGTGAAGGTCGGGGCGCGCGCGGTACCGCTCCCCGCCGCGTTCACTCGATGGGCCGAAGCGGCCGGTGGGCGGCGCGGGGGTGCGGGCGGGCCGGGGCCACGGCCGGGCGGGGTCGCCACCCCGGGCTCCGGGCGCCGGTCCTGTGTACCGGATGAGCCTTCCCCCGCTCACCCGTGACGAACCCGGCGAATCCACCCCCGGGAAGACGCCTAGGGAGCCCGGGGGGACGGGCGGGGAACACGGTCCACGGACGGAGCGCGGGCCCCGGCGC
>NZ_JBHVHF010000277.1:0-10911 GCF_042800315.1 Streptomyces sp. NPDC057638 | reverse complement strand
GGTCCCGTCCCGCCCGGACCACGGTCAGTGGTGCGGCGGAAGGGGCTGCTCGGTCCAGATGACCTTGCCGTCGGGGGTGTAGCGGGTACCCCAGCGCTCCGCGAACTGCGCCACCAGGAAGAGCCCCCGCCCCCCTTCGTCCGTCGTCGCCGCCTGCCGCAGATGCGGCGAGGTACTGCTGTGGTCCGCCACCTCGCAGATCAGCGAACGGTCCTTGATCAGACGGACGGTGATCGGGCCCGCCGCGTACCGGATCGCGTTCGTCACCAGCTCACTGAGGATCAGCTCCGTGGTGAAGGCCTCCTCCGCCAGCCCCCACGCCGTCAGCGCGCCCGACACCGCCGACCGGACGTCCGAGACCGCCGACGGGTCCGACGGCACCTCCCACTGGGCCACCTCCGCCGCGCCCAGCACCCGGGTACGGCCCACCAGCAGGGCGATGTCATCACGCGGACGCTCGGGCAGCAGCGCCCTCAGCGCCGCCTCGCAGATCTCGTCCGGGGTACGGTCCGGACGGCCCGTGAGCGTGTCCCGGAGCAACGCCAGCCCGTCGTCGATATCGCGCTCCCGGTCCTCCACCAGCCCATCGGTGTACAGCACCAGGGAACTGCCCGGTTCCAGCTCCAGCTCCAGCGTCTCGAACGGCATCCCGCCCAGCCCCAGCGGCGGCCCCCCGGGCACATCGGCGAAGAACGCCGAGCCGTCCGGGCGCAGCACCAGCGGCTGGAGGTGCCCGGCGCGGGCGATGGCGCAGCGGCCGGTGGACGGGTCGTAGATGGCGTAGACACAGGTGGCGCCCGTGACCTGGCCCTCGCCCCCGGCGGCCTCGTCCTGGTCGAGCCGGGCCACCAGCTCGTCCAGATGCCACAGCAGCTCGTCCGGCGGCAGATCCAGCGTGGAGAAGTTGTGCACCGCCGTACGCAGCCGGCCCATCGTCGCGGCCGCGTGCACCCCGTGGCCGACCACATCGCCCACCACCAGCGCCACCCGCGCGCCCGGCAGCGGGATGATGTCGAACCAGTCGCCGCCGACCCCGCCGAGCCCCCCGAGCCCGGCCTGGGCGGGCCGGTAACGGTACGCGGCGTCCAGCGCGCTCTGCTCCGGCAGCCCCCGGGGCAGCAGACTCCGCTGGAGGGTGACCGCCATCGTGTGCTCCCGGGAGAAGCGGCGGGCGTTGTCGACGCTCACCGCCGCGCGGGCCACCAGCTCCTCCGCGAGGGAACGGTCCTCCTCCTCATAGGAGTCGGCCCGCTCCGCCCGCCAGAACATGGCCACCCCCAGGATCGCGCCCCGGGCCCGCAGCGGCACCGCGATCATCGAGTGGAAGCCCGACTCCACCAGCTTCACCGCCCGCTCCGGCGACTGCTGCTCCCAGCCGCTGTAGGCGTGCAGATCCCGTTCCAGGATCCCCTCGCCCTTGCCGAGCCCGGCACCCATCCGGGTGGTCGGAAGGAACCGGATCCGGGTGTTGAGCTGGAAGTGCGCGGTCTCGTCCCCCGCGCCATCGGCGGCGACCCGCCGCATGTCCTCACCCGCGCCGGTCGCCTTCGGCTCCTCCCCGCGCAGCACCGCCTCCACCAGATCGACCGTCGCGAAGTCGGCGAACCGGCCCACCGCGAACTCCACCAGCTCCTCACAGGTACGCACCATGTCCAGCGTGGTGCCGATCTCCACGCCCGCCTCGTACAGCAGCCGCAGCCGGGCCTGCGCCACATCGGCCTGACCACTGAGGGCCTGCAACTCGGTCGTGTCACGGAATGTCGCCACGCTGCCGGACGGGCCCCCGTCCAGGTCGGTGGCGCGCTGATTGACCGCGAGCAGCCGGTCACCCACCCGGTGCACCTCGTCCGTGACCATCCGCCGGGACGTCAGCAGCCGCTCGGTGTCCGGGCCGAGCCCCAGCTCCACCACCGGGCGGCCCTCCACCTGCGGCGGCAGCTCCAGCAGCCGCCGCGCCTCGTCGTTGGCGAGCAGCAGCCGCCCGTCGTCGCCCACGATGACGACCCCCTCGCGCACGGCGTGCAGCACGGCGTCATGGTGCTCGTACATCCGGGTCATCTCGGCCGGGCCCAGGCCGTGCGTCTGACGCCGCAGCCTCCGGGTGACCAGCGCCGTGCCGCCCGTCGTCAGCAGCAGTACCCCGGCCGCCGCGCCGAACAGCAGCGGCAACTGGTCCTTCACCACCCCGCCGACCCGTGACAGCGTCACCCCCGCCGACACCGCGCCGATGACCTGCCCGTTCCTGGCGAAGACCGGGACGGTCGCCTGGACCAGCGGGCCGATGGTGCCGGTGATCTTCTCCGTGACCACCTCACCCGCGAGCACCGGGCGCAGATCGCCGACGAACTTCTGGCCGATGCGGTTGGGGATGGGATGCGTGTAGCGGACGCCGTCGGTGTTCAGGACGGTGATGAAGTCGACGTGGGAGCGTTCGCGGGCGGCCTGCGCGCTCGGCTGGAGGATCGCGGTCGGATGGCGGCTCTTGAGCGCCGCCTCCATCCCGGGCGAGCTGGCGAAGGTCTCCGCGACGGCGACCGAACGGTTGACGGCCTCGCGTTCGCTGTCCGCGTGGGACTGGAGGACGAGGGCGACGATGCAGGCCGCGACGAGCAGCAGCACGATCGCCACTTGGAGGAGAAAGACCTGGCCCGCGACGGTTCGCATCTTCAGAACCGAGCGCGGGCGACCGTGATGTGCGGCCATGTCCTCTTTCTACACCTCCCCTATACGGTGGGCTATCCGCGCACCGTAAGGCCCGCCCCGCCTCCCGCGCGACCTTTTCCCCCTCTTGCCCTCCCCGGCCGCCCCCCGGGCCCCGCCCCGCCCGGGGCCCGCGCCCACGAGCGGGCGGGGACGCCGGGCTCGCAACACGCCCTAGCGGGGTGGCAGGTGGAGGAGGTGGGTGAGGGCGTGTTCGACGGCGGCTTCGGGGTCGGGGACATACCCGGGCGAGCGCCATGCCACGAACCCGTCCGGCCGCACCAGAACCGCCCCCTCCGCGCTCGTCCCGTGCGTCCCCGTCCAGTCCGCCCCTTCCTCCGGCACCAGGTCCCCCAGCGGCCCGTCCCCGACCGCGTACACCTCCAGCGGTACGGAGAGCCGCGCCGCCGCCTTGTGGGCCGCGTCCCGCCACACGGAGCCCTCGCCGCAGAGCAGCACGGGCACGCGTTCGTACAGGTCGAGCGTGGAGATGCGGGCGCCGTCGCGCATCAGCCAGAGATGGGGGGCCCGGGTGCCGGGCTCGGCGGTGAGTTCCAGGCGGTCGGGGACGACGGGACGGGTGGGTTCGGCGCCGAGGACGGCGCCGCGCGGGTAGCCGTAGCCCATGACGACGGTGAGGATCCCGCCGGGCCTCCCGGTGGGGGTGACGGCGGGGGAGTAGCCCGGATGGCTGTGTTCCGCCGAGCGGGCGGAGGCGCGTTCGCCGGTGGCCCGTGCCACCGGCTGGCGTTCCTCGCCGTAGCTGTCGAGCAGCCCGGGCCCGGCCCAGCCGTTGCTGACGGCCGCCAGTTTCCAGGCCAGGTTGTGGGCGTCCTGGATGCCGGTGTTGGAGCCGAAGGCGCCGGTCGGTGACATCTCGTGGGCGGAGTCACCGGCGAGGAAGACCCGGCCGACGGAGTAGCGGCGGGCCACCCGTTCGGCGGCGTGCCAGGGGGCCTTTCCGGTGATCTCGACATCGAGGCCGGGCGCGCCCACGGCGCGGCGGATGTGGTCGCGGCAGCGCTCGTCGGTGAAGTCGTCGAGGGTCTCGCCGTGCTCGGGGTGCCAGGGCGCGTGGAAGACCCAGCGTTCGCCGTTGTCGACGGGGAGCAGCGCGCCGTCCGCGCCCGGACGGGTGAGGTAGCAGACGATGAACCGCCGCTCGCCCACGATCGCGGCGAGCGAGCGCGAGGTGAAGGTCAGGCTGACGTTGTGGAAGAGCTCGCCGTGGCCGCTCTGCCCGATCCGCAGCTGCTCCCGCACCGGGCTGCGCGGGCCGTCCGCCGCCACCAGGTAGTCCGCCCGTACGGAGGTGTGTTCCCCGGTGGTGCGGTCCTTGACGACGGCGCTCACGCCCCGCGCGTCCTGTTCGAAGGAGAGGAGCTCGGTGGCGAACCGCAGGTCGGCGCCGTAGGACCGGGTGGTCTCCGCCAGGACCGGTTCGATGTCGTTCTGGCTGCACAGGCACCAGGTGGTGGGGCTGAGCCGGGCGAGCCCGCCGCCCGGGTCGATCTCCTTGAAGAGCCACTCCTGTTCCTCCCCGGTGCCGTCGGGGCCGCCGGTGAGCGAGGCCGCCTGGAGGATGCCGTGGTTCTCGGCGAGGACGGCGGCGGCGTCCCGGATCGCGTCCTCGACCCCGGCGCGCCGGAGGAGTTCCATCGAACGGACGTTGATGCCGCGCCCGCGCGGGTGGGTCGAGACGCCGGAGTGCTTCTCGACGAGCAGGTGCCGTACGCCGTGGCGGCTGAGGAACATCGACGTACTCAGGCCCACCAGGGATCCGCCCACGATGAGGACCGGTACGCGGTGATCTGCCGGGGCTGACTGGTCGGTGTGGTCTGCGAGGTCTGCGTTCACTGTGCGCTCTGCCTTCGTCGCGGGGCTGGTCCCCCTGGGTGCCTTCGTCGCGGGGCGGGTCCGCCGGGGCGCGGGGTCGGTGCGGTGTGGTCCGCGGACCGGTTCCTGTGCCGGTCCGTCCGTGGTCCGCCGTCCGGGTTTCTGTTCCGGTCCGTCCGTGGTCCGCGGACCGGGTCTCCGTGCCGGTCCGTCCGCGTCTGCCGACCGGTCTCCGTGCCGGTCCTCGTGTGGTCTGCCGACCGGGTTCCTCCGCCCGTCCCTGTGCCGGTCTCCGTGTCGGTCCCCATGCGATCTCTGTGCCCGTCGGGGGAGCCCTTGCCTCGCCCATTCACCCGCTTGGTGCTCAGCTCTCGCGCCGGAGGTGGTACCGGACCACGATCGGTTCACGGGAAGCGCCCCGGGCCGTCAGGGGCGGTCGCGCGCATCCGCGGGGACCGGCCGACCACCGTCCCCGGGCGGATCCACCGATGACCGGCGACGGGCCATGTCTGTGGCGGCGGCGCCGTCACGAAGGAGTGTGAACAGGGATGACCACCTTGTCGGAACGGATATCACAGTCCGCCTTCGACGGCTCCAGGCTTCGGGTCGTACTGCTGCTGGACCTCTACGACGGGGCCCAGAAGCAGTTCCTGGAGGCTTACGAACACATGCGGAACCATGTGGCGTCGGTCCCCGGGCACATCAGCGACCAGCTGTGCCAGTCGATCGAGAACCCCTCGCAGTGGCTGATCACCAGCGAGTGGGAGAGCGCCCCGCCGTTCCTCGCCTGGGTCAACAGCGAGGAGCATGTCCAGACCGTGATGCCGCTGCACAGCTGTGTGCGGGACACCCGTTCGCTGCGGTTCAGCGTGCTGCGCGAGACGGGGCAGGCGTTCGCGATCCACCCCGGGCAGTCCCGGGCCGGACTCCAGCCCGCGCCACGCGTCGGTGACGGGGTGGTGCGGCACGCGCTGACCTTCACCGTACGGCCCGGCAGCGAGAAGGCCGTGGCCAAGATCCTGGCCGGGTACACCTCCCCGGCCTCCCGGGTCGACGACCAGACCCGGCTCCGCCGTACCTCCCTCTTCATGCACGGCAACCGGGTCGTGCGCGCGATCGAGGTGCAGGGCGATCTCATGGCGGCGCTGCGGCATGTCGCCCGCCAGCCCGAGGTGCGGGCGGTCGAGGACGCCATCAATCCCTATCTGGAGCAGGACCGGGACCTGGACGACCCCAACTCGGCCCGGCTCTTCTTCACCCGGGCGGCGCTGCCCGCCGTCCACCATGTCTCCGCCGACGGGCGCGGCAGCGACGAGGTGAACCGGCACGCCCTCTTCTACCAGGCCAAGGAGGAGTGCGGGCTCGCGGTGGCCCGGTTCCTCTCGCAGCAGGACGTGGTCGCCGCCGACGACCCGCGCAATCCGATCGTGGGCTCCACCGTCTTCCAGCGCGACGACCTCGTGGTCCGGCTGATCGACGTCGCGGGGCCGCTCAACTCCCAGCCGTCCATCGCCCTCGGGGTCCAGGGCACCCGCAAGGCCGCCGTCCTCGGCCGGCTGCTGGTCGACGGCGACCGGCTCGCGGGCGCCGACGAGCCGACGGTGGAGGACTTCCTCGACGGCTCCGACACACAGCTGATCACGGACCGGATCGCACCGCCGGAGTCCTGACGCCGGATCGCACCGCCGGAGTCCCGACGCCCGACACCTGACACCCGTACGGGAGCGGGCTGGCGCCTTCCCGGCGCCCCGCACCGCCCGTACGCCGCCGCCCCCGTATGACGCCGCTGTCGCCCCCCACGCACCACCCGAGTCCCGACCCTCGTACGGCACCGCCGTCGACTGGAGGAACCAGCATGACCACGCACCGCCCACGCATCGTGGACCTCAGCGAGACCAAGCCCAACACCCGGCGCGGCGGCGATCTGCGCGCCATGCTCACCCCCACCGCCGTCGGCGCCACCAGCGGCTTCATGGGGCTCGCCATCATCGCCCCGGGCGACCGGATCGCCGAGCACTACCACCCGTACTCGGAGGAGTTCGTGTACGTGGTCGACGGGCTGCTGGAGGTCGACCTCGACGGTGAGACCCACACGATGCGCCCCGACCAGGGCCTGCTGATCCCGATCGACGTACGGCACCGCTTCCGTAACGTCGGGTCCGTCGAGGCCAGGATGGTCTTCCACCTCGGCCCGCTCGCACCCCGCCCGGACCTCGGGCACGTCGACACGGAGGAGACCGCCCAGACCTCCCGGACCGCCGGAGCCCCCGCCGGGCCGCCGGAACGCTCCGGGGCCGTGTCGTGAGGCGGCGGGTGGCGGTCACCGGGGTCGGCGTCGTCGCCCCCGGGGGAGTCGGCACCCCGGCGTTCTGGGATCTGCTGGTCAACGGGCGCACCGCGACCCGGGGCATCACCCTCTTCGACCCGGAGGGCTTCCGCTCCCGGATCGCCGCCGAGGTCGACTTCGACCCCGCCGCGCACGGACTCGGCCCGGACGAGGCCGCCCGCTCGGACCGGTACATCCAGTTCGCGCTGGTCGCCGCCCGGGAGGCGATACGGGACGCGGGGCTCGACCCCGCGCGGGAGGACCCCTGGCGGGTCGCGGTCTCCCTGGGCACGGCGGTCGGCGGCACCACCCGCCTGGAACACGACTACGTGGCCGTCTCCGCGCGCGGCGACCGCTGGGACGTGGACCACCGGCCCGCGGGGGCCCATCTCCACCGGGCCTTCTCCCCCAGCACCCTGGCTTCCGCCGTCGCCGAGGAGATCGGCGCCCGGGGCCCGGTGCAGACCGTCTCCACGGGCTGCACCTCCGGTCTCGACGCCGTCGGCTACGCCTTCCACACCATCGAGGAGGGCCGCGCCGACGTCTGTGTCGCGGGCGCCTCGGACTCGCCGATCTCCCCGATCACGGTCGCCTGCTTCGACGCCATCAAGGCGACCTCCCCGAGGAACGACGACCCCGAGCACGCCTCCCGGCCCTTCGACGCCCACCGCGACGGCTTCGTCATGGGCGAGGGCGGCGCGGTGCTCGTCCTGGAGGAACTGGAGCACGCCCGCGCCCGGGGCGCCGAGGTCTACTGCGAGATCGGCGGCTACGCCACCTTCGGCAACGCCTACCACATGACCGGACTCACCCCGGAGGGCCTGGAGATGGCCCACGCCATCGATCTGGCCCTGGAGCACGCCGGGGTCCCGGGCGCCGCGATCGACTACGTCAACGCCCATGGCTCCGGCACCAAACAGAACGACCGCCATGAGACCGCCGCCGTCAAGCGCTCCCTCGGCGACCACGCCTACAAGACGCCCATGAGCTCCATCAAGTCGATGGTGGGCCACTCCCTGGGCGCGATCGGCGCCATCGAACTCGTCGCCTGTGTCCTGGCCATGGACCGCCAGGTGGTGCCGCCGACGGCCAACTACGAGACCCCGGACCCCGAGTGCGACCTGGACTACGTACCCAAGGTCGCCCGTGAGCGGCGGCTGCGGAACGTGCTCTCCGTCGGCAGCGGGTTCGGCGGCTTCCAGTCCGCGGTCGTCATGACCCGGCCCAGCAGGAGGTCCCCACGATGAGTCATCCCCGCCGCGCGCGCGGCCCGCGCGACCACCGGCCCACCGCCGTCACCGGCATCGGAGTCGTCGCCCCCAACGGCATCGGCGCCGACGTCTTCTGGAAGTCGACCCAGGAAGGCATCAGCGTCCTCGACCGGGTCAGCCGCGAGGGCTGCGCCCAGCTGCCGCTGCGCGTCGGCGGGGAGGTCCGCGACCTCGACGCGGGCAGCATGGTCGAGGACCGCTTCCTCGTCCAGACCGACCGTTTCACCCACTTCGCGATGGCCGCCGCCGATCTCGCGCTCGCCGACGCCCGGCTGGGGCGCGCCGACTACGAGGACTCCCCGTACGACGTCGGAGTGGTCACCGCGGCGGGCTCCGGCGGCGGCGAGTTCGGCCAGCGCGAACTCCAGAACCTGTGGGGCACCGGCTCCCGGTTCGTCGGCCCCTACCAGTCCATCGCCTGGTTCTACGCCGCCAGCACCGGCCAGATATCCATCCGGGGCGGCTTCAAGGGCCCCTGCGGGGTGGTGTGCAGCGACGAGGCGGGCGGGCTCGACGCCTTCGCCCACGCCGCCCGCGCCATCCGGCGCGGCACCGACGCCGTCGTCGTCGGCTCCGCCGAGGCCCCGCTCGCCCCGTACTCCATGGTCTGCCAGCTGGGGTACGAGGACCTCAGCACCAGCGACGACCCGGCCCGCGCCTACCGGCCCTTCACCACCGAGGCGTGCGGCTTCGTCCCCGCCGAGGGCGGCGCGATGCTCGTGGTGGAGGAGGAGTCGGCGGCGCTGCGGCGCGGTGCCCGGCTCCGCGCCCGGGTCGCCGGGCACGCCGCCACCTTCACCGGTCCGTCCCGGTGGGCCGAGTCCCGGGAGGGGCTGGCCCGCGCCATCCGGGACGCGCTCGCCGAGTCCGGCCTCGCGCCGGAGGAGATCGACGTGGTCTTCGCCGACGCCCTCGGCGTCCCGGAGGCCGACCGGGCCGAGGCGCTCGCCCTCACCGACGCGCTCGGGGCGCACGGGCGCCGGGTGCCGGTGACCGCGCCCAAGACCGGGATCGGCCGGGCCTACTGCGGCGGGCCCGTGCTGGACGTGGCGGCGGCGGTGCTGGCGATGGAACACGGAGTCGTCCCGCCCACGCCCAACGTCTTCGACGTCTGCCACGACATCGACGTCGTGACCGGCAACGCGCGCCGGCTGCCGCTGCGCACGGCCCTGGTCCTCAGCCGCGGACTCATGGGCTCCAACGCGGCGCTGGTGGTCCGCGCGGCGGACGCGCCGTGAACGCGCCGCCGCCGGGGCCGCCGCCGACACGGGTACCGGACGGCCGTGGCCCACGGCGGGCCGGCGGGCGGCGCGCCCCGCCGTGAGAGCCCCGGCCGGCCGCGACCCGGTCCGGCTCGGCCCGGTCCGCATCGGAGCGACACACCGGCCGACTCGGCCGAGCCCGGCGCCGCCCGGCGCGGCGTGGCCCAGGCCAGTCCGGCGCCGACCGGTCCCGACCGGCGCGCCCGCCGTCACGCGACCGCCCTGACCGGCCTCCGTGCCACCGGGGCCGCCCCGCCGCGCGGCGGCCAGACCCGCCGGACCGGGAGCGCGACGGCCCGGAGCGCCACCGTCCGGTGCCGTGTCCGGTCCCGTACACCCCCACCCGACCCCACCCGAAGGGAGACCCCCATGTCCTACGTCCTCACCCCGGAGGAGCTGGCCGCCCTGATGCGGCAGAACGCGGGCATCGCGATCGAGCCGGGCGACCTCGCCAAGAACCTCGACACTCCGTTCGAGCAGTACGGCCTGGACTCGCTGGGCCTGCTCGGCATCGTCGCGACCCTGGAGAACCGGCACGGCTCGGCCATGCCGGCCGACACGGAGAAGTGCCCGACCCCGCGCGAGTTCCTCGACCTCGTCAACAACACCCTGACCAAGAGCGGAGCCTGAACGTGCCCGGACACACCGAGAACGAGATCACCGTCAACGCGCCCCTGGACCTCGTCTGGGAGATCACCAACGACCTGGAGAACTGGCCCCAGCTCTTCAGCGAGTACGCGTCGGTGGAGATCCTGGACCGCCGGGGCGAGACGACGACCTTCCGGCTCACCATGCACCCCGACGAGAACGGCAAGGTCTGGAGCTGGGTCTCCGAGCGCACCCCCGACCGCGCCAGCCGTACGGTGCTCGCCCGCCGGGTGGAGACCGGCCCGTTCGACCATATGAACATCCACTGGGAGTTCACGGAGGCCCCCGGCGGCACCCGGATGCACTGGCGCCAGGAGTTCGCCATGAAGCCCGACGCGCCCGTCGACGACGCCTGGATGACCGACAACATCAACCGCAACTCGAAGATCCAGATGGCCCTGATCCGGGACAAGATCGAGCAGCGGGACCGGGAGCGCCGCGCCGGCGCCCCGGCCAACTGAGCCGGAGGACGCCCGATGACCGCCCCCTCCCCGCACCAGGCGCTGATCGTGGCCCGGATGGCGCCCGACTCGGCCGACGGCATCGCCAAGCTCTTCGCCGACTCCGACGGCGGTGAGCTGCCCCGACTGGTGGGTGTGCGCCGCCGCAGCCTCTTCCAGTTCGGCGATGTCTACCTCCATCTGATCGAGGCGGACCGGCCCCCGGGCCCCGCCATCGCCCAGGTGGTGGACCACCCGGACTTCCGCGATCTGAGCGACCGGCTCCAGGCGTATGTCAGCCCGTACGACCCGGATACCTGGCGCTCCCCGAAGGACGCCATGGCCCACCGCTTCTACCTCTGGGAGCGCGACGGCTGAGCCCCGGCACGCCACGGCGCGGCGCCCCGGTCCCTGGTGGAGGGATCCGG
>NZ_JBHVHF010000276.1:0-10917 GCF_042800315.1 Streptomyces sp. NPDC057638 | reverse complement strand
GCCCGGCACGGACCGGTGCCGGGCGGTCCCTCGGTCGTGTTGACTTCTGCGGGGGCAGGTCCCCACAACACTTCGTGGCCGCCCCGGCGCACCCGGCGCGGGGCGGTTGGACAGGGAGAAACGAGAAGGTGGCAGCACCGAAGAGGGGCCGAAGGCCCGCGGGGGCTCAGGGGAAGCCGGGGCGCACCCTGGTTCTGATCCTGATCGCCATGGTCGCGTTGACCGGCGGCATGTTCTGGTCCGGTCACACCACGCCGCGACTGGGCATCGACCTCGCGGGCGGTACCACGATCACGCTCAAGGCCGAGGCGGAGCCCGGCAAGGAAAGCGCGGTCAACGAGACCAACATGAACACCGCGGTCGGGATCATCGAGCGCCGTGTCAATGGTCTGGGTGTCTCGGAGGCCGAGGTTCAGACCCAGGGCCGCGAGAACATCATCGTCAACATCCCCAAGGGGACCGACTCCGATCAGGCCCGTGAGCAGGTCGGCACGACCGCCCAGCTCTACTTCCGGCCCGTGATCACCGTCGCCCCCGGGGGCACGGCCCCGGCGCCCACCCCGAGCGCCTCGGCCGACAAGGGCACGTCCACGGACAAGTCCGGCGACAAGGCCACCGACGGTAAGGAGACCGCGACCGACGGCACGTCCGACGCGACTCCGTCGACCGGAGCCTCCGGCAGCCCCGGCGCCCAGGGCCGTGCGGTCACCGAGAACCTGAAGGCGCCCACCCCGTCCACCCCGGCCGCTCCGGCCGCGGACAAGACGCCCGCCGCGACGGGGGTCCCGACGCCGCCCGCGCAGACCCCGGCCGCCCCCGGGATCCCGCCCGCCCTGGAGAAGCAGTTCGCCGCGCTGAACTGCCTGGACGAGAAGTCCCGCGCCAACGCCGGCAAGAACAGCCGCCCCGAGGACCCGATGGTCGCCTGCGGTGAGAACGGCGGCGGCGCCTGGGAGAAGTACGTCCTCGGCCCCGCCGAGGTGGACGGCAAGGACGTCGACGACGCCAAGGGCCAGCTGGACCAGCAGCGCGGCATGTGGATCGTCACGATGGACTTCACCAAGGACGGCTCCAAGAAGTTCCAGAAGATCACCGGCAAGCTGTCGCAGCAGCCCTCGCCGCAGAACCAGTTCGCGATCGTCCTGGACGGCGAGGTCGTCTCGGCCCCGCAGGTCAACCAGACGCTCAGCGCCAACGCGGAGATCTCCGGCAACTTCAACCAGCAGTCCGCCCAGGACCTCGGCAACATCCTCTCGTACGGTGCCCTGCCGCTGACCTTCGAGGAGCAGAGCGTCACCACCGTGAGTGCCGCGCTCGGTGGCGAGCAGCTGCGCGCCGGTCTGATCGCGGGCGCCATCGGCTTGGCGCTGGTCATCATCTACCTGGTGGCCTACTACCGGGGTCTCGCGATGATCGCGATCCTCAGCCTGATCGCCTCCGCGATCCTCACGTACACCCTGATGGCACTGCTCGGCCCGGCCATCGGCTTCGCGCTCAACCTGCCCGCGGTCTGTGGCGCGATCGTCGCCATCGGTATCACCGCGGACTCGTTCATCGTCTACTTCGAACGGATAAGGGACGAGATCCGCGAGGGCCGTACCCTGCGCCCGGCGGTGGAGCGCGCCTGGCCCCGGGCCCGGCGCACCATCCTGGTCTCCGACTTCGTGTCGTTCCTCGCCGCCGCGGTGCTCTTCGCCGTCACCGTCGGCAAGGTCCAGGGCTTCGCGTTCACCCTCGGTCTGACCACCCTCCTCGATGTCGTCGTGGTGTTCTTCTTCACCAAGCCGCTGATGACGCTGCTGGCCCGGACGAAGTTCTTCGCCAGCGGTCACCCCTGGTCCGGTCTGGACCCGAAGCGGCTCGGGGTCCAGCCCCCGCTGCGCCGCTCGCGCCGCCCCATCTCCGCCACCACAGACCCGAAGGAGGCGTGAGATGTCGCGACTCGGAGATATCGGAGCCAAGCTCTACCGAGGCGAGATCGGATATGACTTCGTCGCCAAGCGCAAGCTCTGGTACGGGGTCTCGATCCTGATCACCGTTGTGGCCATCGCCGGCCTGGCGATCCGTGGCCTCAACATGGGCATCGAGTTCAAGGGCGGGGCGGTCTTCACCACCCCGAAGACCAGCGTCTCGGTCAGCCAGGCCACGGACTACGCCACGGAGGCCTCCGGCCACCAGGCCATCGTCCAGAAGCTGGGCAACGGCACCCTGCGGATCCAGGTCAGCGACATGGACACCCAGCAGGCCACCAAGGTCCAGAACCAGCTGGCCCAGGACATGAAGATGTCCGCCGACAAGATCGACGCCGAGCTGGTCGGTCCCAGCTGGGGCGCTCAGATCGCCAACAAGGCCTGGACCGGCCTCGCCATCTTCATGGTCCTGGTGGTGATCTATCTCGCCATCGCCTTCGAGTGGCGGATGGCGCTCGCCGCGCTCATCGCCCTCATCCATGACTTGACGATCACCGTCGGTGTCTACGCGCTGGTCGGCTTCGAGGTCACCCCGGGTACGGTGATCGGTCTGCTGACCATCCTCGGTTACTCCCTCTACGACACCGTCGTCGTCTTCGACGGACTCAAGGAGGGTGCCGTCGGTATCACCAAGCAGAACAAGTTCACCTACAGCGAGCTGGCCAACCGCAGCCTCAACGGCACCCTGGTGCGCTCCATCAACACCACGGTCGTCGCGCTGCTGCCGGTGGCGGGTCTGCTCTTCATCGGTGGCGGCTTCCTCGGCGCGGGCATGCTGAACGACATCTCGCTGTCGCTCTTCGTCGGCCTCGCCGCCGGTGCCTACTCCTCGATCTTCATCGCCACTCCGCTGGTCGCCGACTTCAAGGAGCGCGACCCGCAGATGAAGGCGCTGCGCAAGCGGGTTCTCGCCCGGCGCGCCGCCCTGGCGAAGGGCGAGGGCACCGACTCCGCCGCCGACGGCGGACAGCCGGGGCAGGAGGAGGTCACCGGCGGTGACGCCGCCGCCGTGGTCGGCCCCCGCAGCCAGGGCCGTGGCCGTTCCTCGGGGCGGCGCCGATGACCGCCGATCCCCGGGAGCTGCTGCTCAGCCGGATCCGTGATGTGGCCGACTACCCCAAGCCGGGGGTCGTCTTCAAGGACATCACCCCGCTTCTCGCGGACCCGGCGGCCTTCACGGCCCTGACCGACGTCCTGGCCGGTTTCTGCCGGGCCCAGGGCGCCACCAAGGTCGTCGGCCTGGAGGCGCGTGGCTTCATCCTGGGGGCGCCCGTCGCGGTCAGCGCGGGCCTCGGATTCATCCCCGTACGCAAGGCGGGCAAGCTCCCCGGAGCGACCCTGTCCCAGTCGTACGACCTGGAGTACGGGTCCGCGGAGATCGAGATCCACGCCGAGGACCTGCTCCCCGGTGACCGGGTCATGGTCATCGACGATGTCCTCGCCACCGGTGGCACGGCGGGCGCGGCCATGGAGCTGATCCGCCGGGGCGGAGCGGAGGTCGCGGGCGTCGCGGTCCTCATGGAGCTCGGCTTCCTCGGTGGTAGGGGGCGGCTGGAGACGGTCCTCGACGGAGCCCCGCTCAAGGCGCTGCTCACTCTCTGAGTAACGACGAACACGCAGGTGAGAGACAGGCCCCTGGAGGGCCCCGGGATTTCCGGGACCTCCAGGGGCCTGTTCCATCCGCTGAAGCGGTTGTCCGTCGAGGTCGATACGATGGGCCTCGCCGGACCTGCCCCGAGGGGACCGGAACCGCACGAGGAGCGCTCTCTTGCCAGACGAGGCCCGTCCCGCCACCGCCGCGCACTCCGCCCAGCAGACCGAGAAGGCCGCGGCGGCCCCGGTCACGCCCAAGAAGACGCCCGCCGAGAACGCCCCCGGGCCCGAGCGGGCCGGTGGCGCGGGCGCCGTGCGGTCCGGTGCGAGTGCCTCCTCGGCCAAGCCCCGCCCGGCCCCCGCCTCCCGGCCCAGCGCGCCCTCGGGCGGCCGGGCCTCGGGCTCCTCGAACCGGGTGCGTGCCCGGCTCGCCCGCCTGGGCGTGCAGCGTTCGTCCCCGTACAACCCCGTTCTCGAACCGCTGCTGCGGATCGTGCGGTCCAACGACCCCAAGATCGAGACGTCCACGCTGCGGCAGATCGAGCGGGCCTACCAGGTCGCCGAGCGCTGGCACCGGGGCCAGAAGCGCAAGAGCGGCGACCCGTACATCACCCACCCCCTCGCCGTGACCACGATCCTCGCCGAGCTGGGGATGGATCCGGCCACGCTGATGGCCGGGCTGCTCCATGACACCGTCGAGGACACCGAGTACGGGCTGGACAGCCTCCGCCGTGACTTCGGCGACCAGGTCGCGCTGCTGGTCGACGGCGTCACCAAGCTGGACAAGGTCAAGTTCGGCGAGGCGGCGCAGGCCGAGACCGTACGCAAGATGGTCGTCGCCATGGCCAAGGACCCCCGGGTCCTGGTGATCAAGCTCGCCGACCGGCTCCACAACATGCGCACCATGCGCTACCTCAAGCGGGAGAAGCAGGAGAAGAAGGCCCGCGAGACCCTGGAGATCTACGCCCCGCTCGCCCACCGGCTGGGCATGAACACCATCAAGTGGGAGCTGGAGGACCTCGCCTTCGCGATCCTCTACCCCAAGATGTACGACGAGATCGTGCGGCTGGTCGCCGAACGGGCGCCCAAGCGGGACGAGTACCTCGCCATAGTGACCGACGAGGTCCAGTCCGACCTCCGCGCCGCCCGGATCAAGGCCACCGTCACCGGCCGCCCCAAGCACTACTACAGCGTCTACCAGAAGATGATCGTCCGCGGCCGTGACTTCGCGGAGATCTACGATCTGGTCGGCATCCGCGTCCTCGTCGACACCGTCCGTGACTGCTACGCGGCGCTCGGCACCGTCCACGCGCGATGGAACCCGGTCCCCGGCCGGTTCAAGGACTACATCGCGATGCCGAAGTTCAACATGTACCAGTCGCTGCACACGACGGTCATCGGACCCAACGGCAAGCCCGTCGAACTCCAGATCCGCACCTTCGACATGCACCGCCGCGCCGAGTACGGCATCGCGGCGCACTGGAAGTACAAGCAGGAAGCCGTCGCCGGGGCGTCCAAGGTGCGCACCGACGTGCCGAAGAAGTCCGGCAAGGACGACCATGTCAACGACATGGCGTGGCTGCGCCAACTGCTGGACTGGCAGAAGGAGACCGAGGACCCCTCGGAGTTCCTGGAATCGCTCCGCTTCGACCTCTCCCGCAACGAGGTCTTCGTCTTCACGCCCAAGGGCGATGTCATAGCGCTCCCCGCCGGGGCGACACCCGTCGACTTCGCGTACGCCGTCCACACCGAGGTCGGCCACCGCACCATAGGCGCACGGGTCAACGGGCGGCTCGTCCCCCTGGAATCCACCCTCGACAACGGTGACCTGGTGGAGGTCTTCACCTCCAAGGCGGAGGGCGCCGGACCGTCCCGGGACTGGCTGGGCTTCGTCAAGTCGCCCCGGGCCCGCAACAAGATCCGTGCCTGGTTCTCCAAGGAACGCCGGGACGAGGCGATCGAGCAGGGCAAGGACGCCATCGTCCGCGCCATGCGCAAACAGAACCTCCCGATCCAGCGCATCCTCACCGGTGACTCGCTGGTCACCCTCGCCCATGAGATGCGCTACCCCGACATCTCCTCGCTCTACGCGGCCATCGGCGAGGGCCATGTCGCCGCCCAGGGCGTCGTCGGCAAGCTGGTCCAGGCACTCGGCGGCGAGGAGGCCGCCAACGAGGACATCGCCGAATCCGCGCCGCCGTCACGCGGCCGCTCCAAGCGCCGCTCCAACGCCGACCCCGGAGTGGTGGTCAAGGGGGTGGAGGACGTCTGGGTCAAGCTCGCCCGCTGCTGCACCCCCGTACCGGGCGATCCGATCATCGGCTTCGTCACCCGGGGCAGCGGGGTCTCCGTCCACCGCGCCGACTGTGTGAACGTCGACTCGCTGGCGCGCCAGCCCGAGCGGATGCTCGACGTGGAGTGGGCGCCCACCCAGTCCTCGGTCTTCCTCGTGGCCATCCAGGTCGAGGCGCTGGACCGGTCGCGGCTGCTGTCGGACGTCACCCGCGTCCTCTCCGATCAGCACGTCAACATCCTGTCGGCGGCGGTGCAGACATCGCGGGACCGGGTGGCGACATCGCGCTTCACCTTCGAGATGGGTGACCCCAAGCACCTGGGGCATGTGCTGAAGGCCGTGCGGGGTGTGGAGGGCGTGTACGACGTCTACCGGGTGACCTCGGCCCGCCGTCCGTAGCGGGCGCGGATCCGCGTGTGACCCGGACCCGCGCCGCGTTGTGGGCGCGCCGGTCCACACCGCTTGCGGAACACCCGTCCACACGGGTGGGGGAGCTCGTGCCCCACAACGGGGGGACAACACGGGGGTGGGGCCGCGACGTGGCCACAAGGGAAGGGCCTCCCCGGTGAGGGGGAGGCCCTGGGGTGAGGATGGTGGGGGTCAGCCGCCGAACTCCTCAAGGCCCTTCAGGGCCTGGTCCAGCAGTGCCTGGCGTCCTTCGAGCTCCTTCGCCAGCTTGTCCGCCTTCGCGTTGTTCCCCGCCGCCCGCGCCGCGTCGATCTGCCCGCGCAGCTTGTCGACGGCGGCCTGGAGCTGCCCGGTCAGACCCGCGGCGCGCGCCCGCGCCTCGGGGTTGGTACGGCGCCACTCGGACTCCTCGGAGTCCTGGAGGGCGCGCTCCACCGCGTGCATCCGGCTCTCGACCCGGTGCCGGGCGTCCCGGGGCACATGGCCGATGGCCTCCCAGCGCTCGTTGAGGGAGCGGAAGGCGGCTCGCGCGGCCTTCAGATCCGTCACCGGCACCAGCTTCTCCGCCTCGGCCGCCAGCTCCTCCTTGAGCTTGAGGTTCTCCGTCTGCTCGGCGTCGCGCTCCGCGAAGACATCGCTACGGGCGGCGAAGAAGACGTCCTGGGCGCCGCGGAAGCGGTTCCACAGGTCGTCCTCGGCTTCGCGCTGGGCCCGGCCCGCGGCCTTCCACTCCGCCATCAGCTCGCGGTAGCGGGCGGCCGTGGTGCCCCAGTCGGTGGAGCCGGAGAGCGCCTCGGCCTCGGCGACCAGCCGCTCCTTGGCCTTGCGGGCGTCCTCGCGCTGGGCGTCGAGCGCGGCGAAGTGGGCCTTGCGCCGCTTGGAGAACGCGGAGCGGGCGTGCGAGAAGCGGTGCCACAGCTCGTCGTCGGACTTGCGGTCGAGCCGGGGCAGTCCCTTCCAGGTGTCCACCAGGGCCCGCAGCCGCTCGCCCGCGGAGCGCCACTGCTCGCTGCGGGCCAGTTCCTCGGCCTCGCTGACCAGGGCTTCCTTGGCGTGACGGGCCTCGTCATGCTGCTTGGCCCGCTGTACCTTGCGCTCCTCGCGACGCTTGTCGACCGCCTCGACCAGCGCGTCGAGACGCTTGGCGAGCGTGTCGAGATCGCCGACGGCGTGGTGCTCGTCGATCTGCTGGCGCAGATGGTCGATGGCGATCTGGGCGTCCTTCGCCGACAGGTCGGTGGTCTTCACCCGCCGTTCGAGGAGGCCGATCTCGACCACCAAGCCCTCGTACTTGCGCTCGAAATAGGCCAGGGCCTCCTCGGGAGTGCCGGCCTGCCACGATCCGACGACCTTCTCGCCGTCGGCTGTACGCACGTACACGGTGCCCGTCTCATCGACACGGCCCCACGGGTCGCTGCTCACAGCGCCTCCTCCACCTGATGCCCGTGAAGGTCTTCCCCCGGGCATCGTCCACAGTTTCCTGGGGCGGGCAGCGCCCGCCCTGCACAACGCCAATCTAGGCGACCGGTCGGCCGCCTGTCCGCACTCAGCGCGTCCGAAATTCCCCGGCACCGCGCTGGTGCGGTCCAGCCCCTGTCCCCGGCCGTGATCACGGCCGCGGTCACGGGCCGGTGACGGTCGCCTTCTTGATGGTGACCGGCAGCTTCGGGGCTCCGTCGCCGCCGCCTGCGGCGACTCCGGCCTTGCCGACCTTCGCCACGGTCTTCAGGCCCGCCGCGTCCATCTTCCCGAACGGGGTGTAGGTGGGGGGCAGCTTGGTGTCCTTGTAGACCAGGAAGAACTGGCTGCCACCGGAGTTCGGCTGACCGGTGTTGGCCATCGCGACCGTGCCCGGCGGGTAGGTCACGGTCTGGTCGGCGCCCGGCTTGCCGAGCGCGCCCAGGTTCTCGTCCGGGATGGTGTAGCCGGGGCCGCCGGTGCCGTCGCCCTTCGGGTCGCCGCACTGGAGCACGTAGATGCCCTGTGTGGTCAGCCGGTGGCAGGTGGTCCCGTCGAAGTACTTCTTGTCGGCGAGCGCCTTGAACGAGTTCGCCGTACGCGGAGTCTTGGCCGCGTCCATGGCGATGGCGATCGGGCCCTGGCTGGTGTCGAGGGTGAAGGTGTAGGTGCCCTTCTTCTCGATCGCCATCTTCGGCTCGGGGCTGGGCTTCTCGGCCGGGGGCGTGGGCGCCTCGGAGGAGGCGCTGTTGCCCGCGTCCGAGCCCTTGGTGTCCTTGTCGTCGTCACCGGAGAACCCGATGGACGCGTAGGCCGCCACACCCGAGGCCAGCACCACCGCGAGCACGGCCGCGATGATGGTGTTGCGCTGCTTCTTCTTGCGGGCGCCTGCCCGACGCCGCTGCTGGCGCTCGAACTTCTCCCTGGCGAGCTGCCGCCGCCGCTGATCGTTGGTGACCACCGGGTCTTCTCCCTCGTTTCCACTCGGTCTGCGCTGAGCCGTCTGTCACGTGTGCCCGTACCGTATACGGGTTGGCTGTGGGAAGAGCAGCGCCGGTAGGCTCTGAGCTGCCGCATTCGCAAGACGGCTCTTCTCCGCTCCGCGACGACACCGAGGACGATCGTGCTTATTGCCGGATTCCCCGCCGGAGCCTGGGGCACCAACTGCTATCTGGTCGCCCCCGCCGCCGGTGAGGAGTGCGTGATCATCGATCCCGGTCACCAGGCGGCCGACGGTGTCGCCGAGGCCGTGGCCAAGCACCGGCTGAAGCCGGTCGCCGTCGTTCTCACCCACGGCCATATCGACCATGTCGCCTCGGTCGTCCCGGTCTGCGGCGCCCATGACGTGCCCGCCTGGATCCACCCCGCCGACCGCTTCATGATGAGTGATCCGGAGAAGGCGCTGGGGCGTTCCATCGGCGCCCAGCTGATGGGGGAGCTGACCGTCGGCGAGCCCTCCGACGTACAGGAGCTGAGCGACGGCGCCCGGCTCTCGCTGGCCGGTCTGGAGCTGACCGTGGCGCACGCGCCCGGCCATACCAAGGGGTCGGTGACGTTCAGGATGCCCGAGGCGGCCGATGTCCCGTCGGTCTTCTTCTCGGGCGACCTGCTCTTCGCCGGCTCCATCGGACGCACCGACCTGCCCGGTGGCGATCACGACGAGATGCTCGACTCGCTGGCCCGTGTGTGCCTGCCGCTCGACGACTCGACCGTGGTGCTGTCGGGACACGGTCCCCAGACGACCATCGGCCATGAGCGCGCCACCAACCCCTATCTGCGGCAGGTGGCCGCCGGTCTCGGGAGCCCCGGCGCTCCCCGACGAGGAATGTGACAAGAGAGTTCTGTGAGCACTTTTCAGGCCCCCAAGGGCACGTACGACCTGATCCCGCCGACCTCCGCCGTCTATCTGGCGGTGCGCGAGGCCATCTCCTCGCCGCTGCGGCACGCGGGATACGGATACGTGGAGACGCCCGGCTTCGAGAACGTCGAGCTGTTCGCGCGCGGTGTGGGTGAGTCCACCGACATCGTCACCAAGGAGATGTACGCCTTCGAGACCAAGGGCGGCGACCGGCTCGCCCTGCGTCCCGAGGGCACCGCGTCCGTGCTGCGCGCCGCCCTGGAGGCCAACCTCCACAAGCAGGGCGCGCTGCCGGTCAAGCTCTGGTACTCCGGCTCGTACTACCGCTACGAGCGTCCCCAGAAGGGCCGCTACCGCCACTTCTCCCAGGTCGGCGCGGAGGCCATCGGGGCCGAGGACCCGGCGCTCGACGCCGAGCTGATCATCCTGGCCGACCAGGCGTACCGCGCGCTCGGCCTGCGGCACTTCCGTATCCTGCTGAACTCGCTCGGTGACAAGGAGTGCCGTCCCGTCTACCGCGAGGCGCTCCAGGACTTCCTGCGCGGGCTCGACCTCGACGAGGACACCCGCCGCCGGGTCGAGATCAACCCGCTGCGCGTCCTCGACGACAAGCGCGCCGAGGTCCAGAAGCAGCTCACGGGCGCGCCGCTGCTGCGCGACTTCCTGTGCGACGCCTGCCGCGCGTACCACAAGGAGGTGCGCGAGCTGCTGACCGAGGCGGGCGTGGCCTTCGAGGACGACGAGCGGCTGGTGCGCGGGCTCGACTACTACACCCGCACCACCTTCGAGTTCGTCCACGACGGTCTCGGCTCCCAGTCGGCGGTCGGCGGCGGCGGTCGCTACGACGGTCTCTCCGAGATGATCGGCGGCCCGGAGCTGCCGTCGGTGGGCTGGGCGCTCGGTGTGGACCGTACGGTGCTGGCGCTGGAGGCGGAGGGCGTCACCCTCGATCTCCCGGCGACCACCAGCGTCTTCGCCGTCCCGCTGGGTGAGGAGGCCCGCCGGGTCCTCTTCTCCGTCGTCACCGGTCTGCGCCGGGCCGGGGTCGCGACCGACTTCGCCTTCGGCGGGCGGGGGCTGAAGGGCGCGATGAAGGCGGCCAACCGCTCGGGCGCGCGGCTGACGATCGTGGCGGGCGAGCGCGACCTCGCGGACGGTGTGGTCCAGCTCAAGGACATGGAGTCGGGCGAGCAGGTCCCGGTCCCGCTCTCCGAGGTGACGTCCGTGGTCCAGGCCCGTCTCGGCACCGTCTGACGCCGCGGTCCAGGCCCGTCTCGGCAGGGTCTGAGACCGCGGTCCCTCCGCGCGGTGGGTGACAGCGGGGCCCGGGTTCGCCG
>NZ_JBHVHF010000275.1:0-10995 GCF_042800315.1 Streptomyces sp. NPDC057638 | reverse complement strand
GCGCCGCTCTCCGCGCGGGCCAGCAGGAGTGACCGTTCCCGCTCGTTGCGGGTCAGTTCGGCCGCGCGGGCGAACTCGGCACGGGCCTCCCGCGTACGGCCGAGGCGTTCGAGGAGGTCGCCGCGGACGCTGGGCAGCAGGTGATAGCCCTTCAGCGCCGGTTCGTCCGCCAGGGAGTCGACCAGGGCGAGCCCCGCGGCCGGGCCCTCGGACATGGAGAGGGCGACCGCGCGGTTCAGGCGGACGACCGGGGAGGGGACCAGGGCCTCCATGGTCGCGTAGAGGGTGGCGATGGTCCGCCAGTCGGTGTCCTCGTAGCGGACGGCCTGGGCGTGGCAGGCGGCGATGGCGGCCTGGAGCAGATAGGGGCCGGGGGCGGCCGCCGTCTCGTTGGCGCGGACGATGGCGGCGAAGCCCCGGTTGATCAGCAGCCGGTCCCAGCGGGAGCGGTTCTGGTCGGCGAGGAGGACCGGTTCGCCGCCGGGTCCGGTACGGGCGGCCGTACGGGAGGCCTGGAGCTCCAGCAGCGCGGCCAGGCCGTGCGCCTCGGACTCGCCGGGCACCAGGCCCGCCAGCACCCGGGCCAGCCGCAGCGCGTCCTCGCAGAGCGCCGGGCGGATCCAGTCGTCGCCCACCGTGGCCGAGTACCCCTCGTTGAAGATCAGGTAGATGACCTCCAGGACGGACCCGAGCCGGGCCGCGCGATCGGCGCCGTACGGCACCTCGAAGGGAACGCCCGCCTTCGCCAGGGAGCGCTTGGCGCGGACCACGCGCTGGGCGACCGTCGGCTCGGAGGTGAGGAAGGCGCGGGCGATCTCCTCGGTCGTCAGTCCGCCGAGCAGGCGCAGCGTGAGCGCGATCCGGGCGTCGGTGGAGAGCACCGGATGACAGGCGGTGAAGATCAGCCGCAGCAGGTCGTCGTCGATGTCGTCCGGGTCGGACGGCTCGGCGGGCGGCGGAACGTCCTCCAGGGTCCGCCCGACCTCCGCGAGCTTGCGGGCGTAGTTCTCCTTGCGGCGGACGAGGTCGATGGCCCGGCGTTTGGCCGTGGTCATCAGCCAGGCGGCGGGCTGGTCCGGGACGCCCGACCGGGGCCACTGCTCCAGCGCGGCGACGAGGGCGTCCTGGGCGATCTCCTCGGCGATACCGACATCGCGGACGATCCGCGTCACCACCGCGATGATCCGTGCCGACTCGATCCTGAAGACGGCTTCCACCGCGTTCGCTGTTGTCACCGCCTCATCAGAACAGCCGGGCGGGGGGCGGGCAAGCGACGCCGGACCGCCCCCGCCGGCGGGTGCTCAGCCCTCCACGATCTGGCGGACCTCGGCCGTGACCGTCCAGTGCTCGTCATGCACCAGGAGGAAGCGCTTGCTCCACTCCACCGCCTCCGCCATGTCCTTGGCCTGACAGATGGAGTAGCCGCCGACGACCTCCTTGGTCTCGGTGAAGGGGCCGTCGGTGTGGGTGATCTTGCCCTTCGACCAGGTCAGCCGGGTCCCCTCGGCACTGGGGGTGAGACCGCCGGTGTCCAGCATGACGCCCGCCTTGGTGATCTCCTCCAGGAGCGCCCCCATCCGCTCGCCCATCTCGGGGCTGTGGCCCTCGGCCGGGATCGTGCGCTCGTCCAGGGTGATCAGGGTCAGAAAACGCGGCATGGTGACTCCTTCTGGTTCGGGCGGCGGGGCCGTTCCCCGGCGCTCTCACCCCTGTGTCGAACGGGAGACCGCCGGATCGACACCCCCGCCGGATCTCCTTGAGGTTTCTTCGGCGGCGCGCCCGCGATCCGGTGCGCCCAACCGCGTCGGGGCGCGTGTCGGCGGTCCGCGGAACCAGGCGCGGCCGCCGCCACGTGGCCACCCCTACGCCCGTACGCCCGTACGGAGTCGGCCCGGCCACGCGCCCGTACGGGGTCGGCTACCCCAGCCCCACCGAGGCGAACCGCCAGCGGTGGACCGCCCGGGTGACCAGCTCAGGCGCGGGTTCCGGCAGTTCGGGCAGGTCCGGCGCGCCGAGCGGCCCGGGGCCGCCGTCAGCGCCGGGATCCGCGCCCGCGCCGTCCCCGGCCGTCTCCCACCAGGTGATGACCAGGACCCGGTCCGGGCCCGCCCGGAAGGACTCCCGCCGCCGCGGGGCGGGGGACAGCGCCTGGGCACGGGCCCACGCGAGCAGTTCGTCCCCGCGCCCCTCGGCGGCGCGGGCCTCCCACATCAGGGCGACCACGCTCATGAGTACAGATTGTCCTTGCTGATCTCGTGCACATGGTCGTGCGTATGCCCGTGCGCGTGCCCATGGCCGGGGGTGCCGTGCTCGTCTGTGGTGCCGTACGCCCTGCCGGGCACATGCGGGTCCGTCACCGGCAGCGAGGAGTCCGCCGACAGCTCCAGGTCCGAGGCCGGGCGGCCGCGCGCCACCATCTCCGCGCCGAGGGCGGCGACCATGGCGCCGTTGTCGGTGCAGAGCTTGGGGCGCGGGACGCGCAGCTGGATGCCCGCGCGCTCACAGCGCTCCTGGGCGAGGGCGCGCAGCCGGGAGTTGGCGGCGACACCGCCGCCGATCATCAGATGGTCCACGCCCTCGTCGACACAGGCCCGGACCGCCTTGCGGGTCAGGACGTCGACCACGGCCTCCTGGAAGGAGGCGGCGACATCGCGCACCGGCACGTTCTCGCCCGCCGCGCGCTTGGCCTCGACCCAGCGGGCGACGGCCGTCTTCAGCCCGGAGAAGGAGAAGTCGTAGACGGGGTCGCGGGAGCCGGTGAGACCGCGCGGGAAGGCGATGGCCGCCGGGTCGCCCTCGCGGGCCAGGCGGTCGATCACCGGACCGCCCGGGAAACCGAGGTCGAGCACGCGCGCGATCTTGTCGAACGCCTCGCCCGCCGCGTCGTCGATGGTCGCCCCCAGCGGGCGGACATCGCTGGTGATGTCCGGGGCCAGCAGCAGCGAGGAGTGTCCGCCGGAGACCAGCAGGGCCATGGTGGGCTCGGGCAGCTTCCCGTGCTCCAGCTGGTCGACACAGATGTGGGAGGCGAGGTGGTTCACCCCGTAGAGGGGCTTGCCGAGGGCGTACGCGTACGCCTTGGCGGCGGAGACACCCACCAGGAGCGCCCCGGCCAGCCCCGGACCGGCGGTGACGGCGATGCCGTCGAGGTCGCGCGCGCTGACCCCGGCCTCCGCGAGGGCGCGTTCGATCGTGGGGACCATCGCCTCCAGATGGGCCCGGGAGGCGATCTCGGGCACCACCCCGCCGAAGCGGGCGTGGGCGTCGACGCTGGAGGCGACCGCGTCGGCCAGCAGGGTCGTGCCGCGCACGACTCCGACGCCGGTCTCGTCGCAGGAGGTCTCGATGCCCAGTACGAGCGGTTCGTCAGCCATCAGTAAACATTCCCTTGCACATTCAGCCGCATGACGAGCGCGTCGACATTGCCGGGCTGGTAGTAGCCACGGCGGAATCCCACGGGCTCGAAGCCGAAGCGCTCATAGAGCTTCTGGGCCCTGGTGTTGTCCACCCGTACCTCCAGGAAGACCTGCTCGCACTCGAAGGCGGTGGCGTGGCGCAGCAGATCGGTCAGGAGCCGGGCTCCCAGCCCCGTACCCCGGTGGTCCGGGGCGACGGCGATGGTCTGGACGTCGCCGAGGTCACCGGCGGCGGCCAGTCCGGCATAGCCCACGATCCGGCCGTCCGCCTCGGCGACGACATAGCGCCGGGTGGCGGCGGGGCCGCGCGCGTGGGCCAGTTCGGACCAGAACATCCCGGCCGACCAGGCGTCCTCGGGAAACAGGTCGTGCTCCAGAGCGAGCACGGGCCCGAGGTCCCACCAGCGCATCTCCCGGAGGGTCACCGGCAGGGATCGTACGGAGGAGGGGTGGGCGGTCACGTGGGGGTGACCACCTTATAGTTCTTCGGCACCTGCGCGTCCGGGCGGCGCAGATAGAGCGGCAGCGGCGGCAGGAACCCCCCACCGGAGGAGCCGGAGGGGTCCGCCGCGAGCCGCTCGGCGGCCAGCGAGGCCAGCGCCCCGGCGGAGACATGCTCGGGGCCCCGGGCGTCCGGGAACGCCTCGGGGTAGAGCCGGGCCCCGGCGCCGACGACGGGGAGCCCGGCGAGCTCCTCGGCGATATCGGCGGGCCGGTCCACCGAGGGGCCGCCGACCCGCTCGCGCGCGGAGTCGTAGCGGGCCCAGTAGACCTCCTTGCGACGGGCGTCCGTCGCGACGGCGAAGGGGCCCTCAAGGCCGCTGGCGTAGGCGAGGCCGTCCAGCGTGCAGAGCCCGTGGACCGGCACGCCGAGGGCGGAGCCGAAGGTGGCGGCCGTGACCAGGCCGACCCTCAGCCCGGTGTACGGGCCGGGGCCGACCCCGGTGATGACGGCGGTGACGGCGTCCAGCCGCACCCCGGCCTCGGCCAGGACACGGTCGACGGCGGGCAGCAGCAGCTCGCCATGGCGGCGGGCGTCCACGCTGCTCGTCTCGGCGACGACGGACGAGCCGTCGTGGAGGGCGGCGGTCACGGCGGGGGTGGCGGTATCCACAGCGAGCAAGAGCACGCGAACAGCCTACGGCGCTCGCGGCGGGTGGCACGGCGCCCCGTCATCCCCACGGCGCCCTGCTACCGTCAACCCGGACATAACTTGATACAACACATGAAAATCTTTGATCTCTTGCGCAGGCCGTCAAAGCCGACGAAAGAGATCAGAAAACCCACCCGGACCTCGGCCACCCCCTCCCGCTCCCCCACGGGCGTACGGGATGCACGGGACGTACGAGGGATACGGGACGGGCGGGACGCGCACGAGAGGTGGGAACGGTGGGAAGCAGCGCGGGAATGGTGGCCGGGCTGACGGCCGCCTCCATCGCCACCGTCGGCGTCCTCGCCTACCAGGCGTCGGCGTCCGCCCCGGACCGGGAGGGCGCGGCGGCCAAGCCCGCCGCCTCCGCCCCGGCCAAGGCCCCCCAGAAGCCCCGGGACCCCCTGGCGCTGCCGGTGCCCTCCGACACCGGGGTACGGGTGGTCTACCGGCTCTCCGGCCAGCGGGTCTGGCTGGTCTCCGGGCGGGACCGGGTGCTCCGCACCTTCACGGTGACACCGTCGACGGTGATCCCGGCCCCGGGCACCTACCAGGTGATGTCGCGGTCCGGCAGGGGCACGGGCGGCGACGGCGCCGCGATCGAGCACGTGGTCAGGTTCCACCAGATGGGACGGACGGTGATCGGCTTCAGCGCGGCGGTGGACGGGACGGTGGCCCGGCCGGAACCGGGGCGCAAGACCGGGGGCGTACGGATGACCCGGGCGGACGGGGACGCGATGTGGCGCTTCGCGACGATCGACACCAAGGTCGTCGTCGTTCCGTAAGCCGTGCCGCCCCACGGGCCCGGCGGGACTCCCGGGGGCGCACTCCCCATCCGCATACGCGCCCCCAGGACCCGCACGGGGGATACGCCCGGGGACGGACGAGCGGGCCAGGGGCTCCCGCCGGGATCGGGCGGGGTCAGGGAGCGGGCAGGCGCCGGGGCATCCCAGGGCACCAGGCCCGCGCGGGCCCACGGCCACCGGCTCCGGAGGGAGAGCCGCAGGCCACGGGAGCCAGGCCGAGACGCTAGGCGGCGTCCTGGGACGGCAACCCCTCATGCCGCTGCCGCGGCCGCGGCGGCGTGGAGACCGCTCTCGCGGCGGCGCAGGAGGCGAGAAGCTCACGCATCGACGGCGCGCCGGACGGAGCCGACGACCCCACTGAGCCCACCGCCCCCACCGGCCCCACTGAGCCCACCGCCCCCACCGGCCCCACTGATTCCGCCGAACCCACCGGACTCGCGGCACCCATCGATCCCGCCGACGCCACCGCGGGGACCCGGGAGAGCACCGAGAACGGCGCCGACGGCACAGGCGACTCAGGCAACTCAGACGACACGGGCAACACAGAGGGCGCAGAGGACGCAGAGGACGCAGACGAGGGAACAGAGGGAATCGAGGACAGAGGAGAAGACGGAGCGGTCTCGGCCGCCTGGGACCGCGGCGACCGCGTGGGCTCATACGCCGACATGGGTGCCTCCTGGCTCGCGGGGGCAGCAGGTTAGGTAGACCTAACCAACTCTCCGTCCCATGTGAACACGCACGGCGCCGCCTGTGCAACCTTTTCCCGACGGCCTGTCGGAACCATCGCCGTCCGGCGGCGCCCCGCAGCGAGGGCCCCCGGATCCCAGCGGTCTCAGACCAGGGCCAGATCGACTCCGGCCCAGCGCTCCCCGTACCCGGTGAGGGTCACCTCGCGGCGGTCGTCGTCCGTGGCGCCCACCACCCGGTGGATCACCACATGGAGCCGGCCCTCCGAGAGGTCCTCGACCTTGCCGTCCCCCCACTCGACCACGATCACCGAGTCCGGCAGCGAGACATCGAGGTCGAGATCCTCCATCTCGTCCAGACCGCCGCCGAGCCGGTAGGCGTCCACATGGACCAGGGCCGGGCCGCCGGTGAGCGAGGGATGGACCCGGGCGATGACGAAGGTCGGGGAGGTGACCGCGCCCCGCACGCCCAGGCCCTCGCCCAGGCCCCGGGTCAGGGTCGTCTTGCCCGCGCCCAGCTCGCCGGTGAGCATGACCAGGTCGCCGGGGCGCAGCAGGGTGGCGAGGCGCCGGCCCAGCTCCGTCATCCGGCCGGCGGAGTCGACGGCGGTCCGGGCCACGGCGGTGGCATCGCCCTCGGCGGGGGTGCCGGCTCCAGCGGTCCCGCCCCCGGCGGGGGTCCCTGCCCCGGTGGGGGCGCCACTCCCGGGGGTCGCGGCGGCCCCGGCGGTGCCCGCCAGGAGATCAGCGGGGGTCTGCGGTGCTTCCATACGGGCCAACGTTAGCCGCTGCGGACACCGCGCCGACGCGGGCGAGCAGGTCGGCCAGCCGGTCGGTGACCGCTTCCGGGTGCTCCAGCATCACCAGATGGCCCGCGTCCGGCACGAGCACCAGCTCGGCCTCGGGCAGCAGATCGGCGATGGCCTCACTGTGGGTGCTGGGGGTGACCAGGTCCTTCTCCCCGGCGAGCACCAGGACGGGCGTGTCGGTCAGGGCCGAGAGCGCGGCCGCCTTGTCGTGCTCCTCGAAGGCGGGGTAGAACTCGGCGACGACATCGATGGGGGTGCTCTCGATCAGTCGTTCGGCGAACCGGGCGACCGCCGGATCCACCTCACGGGACGAGAACGAGTACCGCTTGATCAGCCCGGCGAAGAGGTCGGCGGTGGCCCGCCGCCCCCGCTCCACCAGCTCGGTCTGGGCGGTCAGGGCGCGCAGCACCTGCGGCAGCACCCGGCGCACCGCGTTGACCCCGGCCGCCGGGAGGCCATAGCTGACCTCGGCGAGCCGTCCGCTGGAGGTGCCGACCAGGGCGACGCCGACGACCCGCTCCCGTACCAGCTCCGGATACTGGTCGGCCAGCGCCATCACCGTCATCCCTCCCATCGAGTGCCCCACCAGCACCAGCGGCCCCTCGGGGGAGGCCGCGTCGATCACGGCCCGCAGATCCCGGCCGAGCTGGTCGATGGAGACGGGCACCCCGTCCGGCCCGGACTGGGCGACGCCCCGGCCGGAGCGGCCGTGGCCGCGCTGGTCCCAGTGGACGGTACGGACCAGTCCGCGCAGGGCGGCGCGCTGGAAGTGCCAGGAGTCCTGGGTGAGACAGAAGCCGTGGCTGAAGACGACGGTGACCGGCGCGGGCGCCTTGCGGCCGAAGAGCCTGCGCCGCCGGGGGACGTCACCCTGGGAGTCGACCGGGTCGGTCTCGTAGTAGAGCGGGGTGCCGTCGTCGGCGACGGCCTCACCGGGCGTACCGCGCAGCGCGCCGTACGGGCCGGAGGCGTCGATCGCCAGCCGGGCCTTCTTGCGGACACCGCGGCTGACGGTGAGCCGCTCGATGGCGACCCCGGCGGCGGCGCCCGCCGCGAGGACACCCACCGCGACACCGGCGACACCGGCCCGGCGCCAGCCCCCTGAGCCTCCTGACAACGCTGAGACCGCCGCGACGGCCTCCCCCGTGCTCTCGCTCACCGCACCGCCCGCCTCAGTCGCCGTCGCCGGCCGTCGCGGACCCGTCCCGGTAGACCCGGGGCACACGGGCGCCGATCCGGGTGACGATCTCGTACGCGATGGTCCCGGCCGCCAGCGCCCAGTCCTCCGCCAGGGGCTCACCCCGGGTCCCGGGGCCGAAGAGCACCGCCTCGGCGCCCTCCTGGATCTTCTGCCCACCCAGGTCGACCACGAACTGGTCCATCGCGATCCGTCCGGCCGCCCGCCGCCACTCGCCGCCCACCAGGACCGGGCCCCGGCCGGAGGCATGGCGGGGAACACCGTCGCCGTAACCGACGGGGACCAGCGCCAGCGTCGTCTCGTCCTCGGTGAGATAGCGGTGGCCGTAGCTCACGCCATGCCCGGCGGGCGCGCCCTTGACCAGGGCGACGGAGGCGGTGAGCGTCATCACCGGCCGCAGCCCCAGCTCGGCGGGGGTACCCAGCTCGGGCGCGGGCGAGACCCCGTACATCGCGATCCCGGTCCGTACGAGATCGAAATGCGCGTCCGGCAGGGTCAGCGTCGCCGGGGAGTTGGCCATATGGCGCACCTCGGGGTCGATCCCCTCGGCCTCGGCATGGGCGACCATCGCGCGGAAGACGGCGAGCTGCGCGGCGATCGAGGGGTGGCCGGGTTCGTCGGCACAGGCGAAGTGGGACCACAGGCCCGTCACCTTCACCACGCCCTCGTCCTCGGCGGCACGGGCGGCGGCGACCAGCTCGGGCCAGTCGGCGGGCTGACAGCCGTTGCGGCCCAGACCGGTGTCGGCCTTGAGCTGGATCCGCGCCGGGCGGCCCGCCTCCCGGGCGGCGGCGCTGACCTCGGAGAGCGCCCACATCCCGCTGACACCCAGATCCAGATCCGCCTCGACGGCCTCGCGCCAGGGGTCACCCGGGGTCCACAGCCAGCACATGATCCGCCCGGAGATCCCGGCGGCGCGCAGCGCAAGCGCCTCCTGGGGGGTGGCGGTACCGAGCCACTCGGCCCCGGCCTCGACGGCGGCACGGGCACACCGGACGGCGCCGTGCCCGTACCCGTCGGCCTTGACGACGGCCATGAGGGCGGAGCGGGGGGCCCGGGAGCGGAGCACGCGGACGTTGGCGCGGAGGGCGTCGAGATCGATCTCGGCGCGGACGCGGGGCGGCGGCGGTGTCTGGCTCATCCCCGCCAGTCTCTCAGAGCACCCCCCACCCCCCACACCCCGGCCCGCCCGCCCCTCCGTTGTGGGCAGGCCGGGTTCCGCCCGCGTGCGGGCACGCCGTTCCGCGGGGCGATGGGGGTCCCCTGGGCGGAACCTGGGGGAGGGTGGCTACAACGGGGGGAAACTCCAGGCCCACCGGCGCGCGGGCCCGGCCCACGAGGCCCCGGCCCGCCGGGGCTATCCCTCCCGGGTGTCCCCCCACGCTCCCGGCAGCGCCTCCGCCACCTCCAGCGCCGTGATCGGCGCCCCCCGCCCACTCGCCCGCCGCGCCGCGAGCCCATGCAGATACGCCCCCACCGACGCCGCGTCCAGCGCCGGGCGGCCGGTGGCGAGCAGCGCCCCGGTCAGCCCGGAGAGGACATCGCCGCTGCCCGCGGTGGCGAGCCAGGGTGTCCCCATGGGGTCGGCGCGGACGGCGGTGGAGCCGTCGGGGTCGGCGATGAGCGTGGTGGACCCTTTGAGCAGGACGGTCGCGCCGTAGCGGGCGACGAGGGCGCGGACGGCGTCCAGCCGGGCGGATTCCACCGATTCCCGGGCGACGCCGAGGAGGGCCGCCGCTTCTCCGGCGTGCGGGGTGAGCAGGGTGGGGGCGGCCCGTCTCCGTACCGTCTCGGCGTCGAGGGCGTGCAGGCCGTCGGCGTCGACGAGGACCGGGACGTCGCTGGCGAGGATGTCGGCCACGGTGGTGTCGGTGGCGGCGTCGGCGAGCCCGGGGCCGACGACCCACGCCTGGACCCGTCCGGCCCTGGCGGGCGGGCCGGGGTGGACCAGGGCCTCAGGGAAGCGCGCGATGACCGCGTCGGCGGCGTGGCCGACATAGCGCACGGCGCCCACGCCGCCGCGCAGCGCGCCCGCGACGGCGAGCACGGCGGCTCCCGGGTAGCGGGCGGACCCGGCGGCGATACCGACGACTCCGCGCCGGTACTTGTCGCTCTCGCCGGTCGGTTCGGGCAGCAGATGGGCCACGTCGGCGTGGTGCAGCGCCTCGATCTCGGGCACGGACGGCAGATGGGGGCCGAGTCCGATGTCGACGAGCCGTACGGCGCCCGCGTACTCGCGTGCCGGGTCGATCAGCAGCGCGGGCTTGTGGGTGCCGAAGGTGACGGTGAGGTCGGCGCGGAGGGCCTCCCCGCGCACTTCGCCGCTGTCGGCCTCGACGCCGCTGGGGAGGTCGACGGCGACGATGACGGCGCTGGAACCGCGGGCGGCGCGGGCGACGGGCACGGCCTCGGGCCGCAGTCCGCCCCGGCCGCCGATGCCGGTGATGCCGTCGAGGACGAGGTCGGCGGTGGCGAGCGCCTCGAAGGGGTCGTCCGCGATCCGTCCGCCGGCCCGGGTGAGGTCGTCGAGTCCCTCGCGGTGGGTGCGGCCGGGCGCGAGCAGGACGGCGGTGACTCCGGCGCCGCGGCGGGCGAGGCGGGCGCCCGCGTACAGGGTGTCACCGCCGTTGGCGCCGCTGCCGACGAGGAGCACGACCCGGGCCCCGTACACCCGTCCGAGCAGTTCGGCGCAGGCGGCGGCGAGTCCGGCGGCGGCCCGTCGCATCAGCGCGCCGTCGGGCAGGAGCGCCATCAGTTCGGCCTCGGCGGCCCGTACGGTCTCCACGCGATAAGCGGTTCGCATACCGCCGAGTCTGCCGCACCTCACCTCTGGAGGGAGGTTTGACGGGCGATCAGTTTCTACTTAGGTTTGCCTTACCTAAGTAGGGGTACGATCGGTACGCACGACCACCGGGGGCGCCCACCGGGAG
>NZ_JBHVHF010000274.1:0-11014 GCF_042800315.1 Streptomyces sp. NPDC057638 | reverse complement strand
CGTACGGGACGTACTCGGGAAAGCCCGACAACGCTGGGGGTGCCCCCGGGCTCTGCCCGGGGGCACCCACACCCGGGCCGCAGGGCGCAGGGGCCAGCCCTCGTCGACGACACAGCGGGCCAGACGCAAGCGGCCGGTCTCGGTCAGCGGGGCGTTACGGTGGGACACGAGGGCCTCCCGGGCTGGTGCAGATGTCGTAATCCACACCAAACCCAGAGGTCCTCACCCATTTCAATCACCCAGCACGCGTGTCACCAACGTCCCGGGACAACACACCTAGGCGTGCTGTCCCGGCCCCCAACCTCACCGGGCCGTACAGGCCCACCACCCCGCGAGGGTTATCCACAGGCTTCCCGGACCGTCACCGGCTCCGTTTAGCCTCTAGAGGTGACCCCACGCCTCACCGACCCCGAGCAGCTCAAAGAGCTCCTTGGCATCCCCTTCACACCGGAGCAGATGGCCTGCATCACCGCGCCGCCCGCCCCGCAGGTCATCGTGGCCGGAGCGGGCTCGGGGAAGACGACGGTGATGGCCGCCCGCGTGGTGTGGCTGGTCGGCACCGGACAGGTCGCGCCCGAGCGCGTGCTCGGGCTCACGTTCACCAACAAGGCCGCCGGAGAGCTGGCCGAGCGGGTGCGTACCGCGCTGGTGCGCGCCGGGATCACCGACCCGGACGCCATCGACCCCGACCACCCCCCGGGCGAGCCCCGTATCTCCACCTACCACGCGTTCGCCGGACAGCTCCTGACCGACCACGGACTGCGGCTGGGCCTGGAGCCCACCGCGCGCCTCCTCGCCGACGCCACCCGCTACCAGCTCGCCGCGCGGGTGCTGCGGGAGGCCCCCGGCCCGTACCCGGCGCTGACCCGCTCCTTCCCCACCCTCGTCAGCGATCTCCTCGCCCTCGACGGCGAGCTGTCCGAGCACCTGGTGACGCCCGAGCGGCTCGCCGCCCATGACCAGGAACTGCTCACCGCCCTCGCGGACGCCCGGCTGACCAACGCGGAGCTGCGGGCCATTCCCGAGGCCGTCGCCGCCCGCGGCGAGCTGCTCGACCTCACCGCCCGCTACCGCGCGGCCAAGCGGGAGCGGGATCTGCTCGACTTCGGTGACCAGATCGCGCTCTCCGCCGAGCTGGCGCTCACCCGGCCCGTCGTCGGGACGATCCTGCGGGACGAATTCCAGGTCGTCCTCCTCGATGAGTACCAGGACACCTCGGTCGCCCAGCGGCTGCTGCTCTCCGGCCTCTTCGGCCAGGGCACTGGGCACGCCGTCACCGCCGTCGGCGACCCCTGCCAGGCGATCTACGGCTGGCGGGGCGCCTCCGTCGCCAACCTCGACGAGTTCCCCGCCCACTTCCCGCATGCCGACGGCCGCCCCGCCGACCGCTTCGCCCTCAGTGAGAACCGCCGCAGCGGCGGACGGCTGCTCCAGCTCGCCAATGGGCTCGCCGCCCCTCTGCGCGCCCGCCACGAGGGCGTGGAGGCGCTGCGGCCCGCGCCCGGTGCCGAGCGCGACGGGTCCGTCCGCGTCGCCCTCCTGCCCACCCAGGCGGAGGAGATCGCCTGGATCGCCGACTCCATCGCCCATCTGGTGCGCACCGGTGTCCCCGCGGGCGAGATCGCCGTCCTGTGCCGCACGGCGGGCGACTTCCCCGAGATCCAGGGCGCGCTCGTGGCCCGGGACGTGCCGGTCGAGGTCGTCGGCCTCTCCGGGCTGCTCCATCTGCCGGAGGTCGCCGACCTCGTCGCCGTCTGCGAGGTCCTCCAGGACCCGGGCGCCAACGCCTCCCTGGTCCGGCTGCTCACCGGGCCCCGCTGGCGGATCGGCGCCCGTGACCTCGCCCTGCTCGGCCGCCGCGCCCGGCTCCTGGTCCACCGCGCCACCGAAGGTGACGCGGACGCCGACGAGCGGCTCGCCGCCGCCGTCGAGGGCACCGACCCCGCCGAGGTGGTCTCGCTCGCCGACGCGCTGGACACCTTCCTCGACGGCGGCACCGACGACCAGCTCCCGTTCTCCGCCGACGCCCGGGTGCGCTTCGCCCGCCTCGCGGCCGAACTGCGCGATCTGCGCCGCTCCCTCGCCGATCCGCTGATGGACGTTCTCCACCGCGTCCTCACCACCACCGGCCTGGAGGTCGAGCTCTCCGCCTCCCCACACGCCCTGGCGGCGCGGCGGCGCGAGACCTTGGGGAACTTCCTGGACATCGCCGCCGGATTCGCCGCCCTGGACGGTCAGGCGTCGCTCCTGGCCTTTCTGGCCTTCCTCCGCACCGCCGCGCAGTACGAGAAGGGGCTGGACAACGCCCTGCCCGGCGGTGAGAACACCGTCAAGGTCCTGACCGCGCACAAGTCCAAGGGCCTGGAGTGGGACGTGGTCGCCGTCCCCGGTCTGGTGGCCAAGCAGTTCCCCAGCGAGCAGGCGCGCGAGTCATGGACCGCGCACCCCCAGGTCCTGCCGCACGCGCTGCGTGGTGACGCGCGGACCCTTCCCGACATCGTGGAGTGGGACGCCAAGGGCCTGAAGGCGTTCAAGGAAGGGATGAAGGCCCACCAGCACACCGAGGAGCTGCGGCTCGGCTATGTCACCTTCACCCGGCCGCGTTCCCTGCTGCTCGGCTCCGCCCACTGGTGGGGCCCGACCCAGAAGCGGCCTCGTGGTCCCTCCGCCTTCCTGACGGCGCTGTACGAGCACTGTGCCGAAGGACATGGGGAGATCGAGGAGTGGGCGCCCGCGCCGGACGAGAAGGCCGAGAACCCGGCCCTGGTCACCGACGCTCCCGACCGGGCCTGGCCGCTCCCGCTGGACGAGATCTCCCTGGCCCGCCGCCGCCGGGCGGCGGCCACCGTACGTGCTCACCTGCGCACCGAAGCCACCGCCGGGCCGCCCGCCGCGCCCTCCGACACCGCGCCCTTCGCCCCGGACGCCCCGGCGGAGGAGCTCTTCCCCGAGGGCCTCCCGGAGCATGAGCCCACCCCGGACGGGCCCGACCCGTACGAGGACGGCGAGCCGCTCCCGTATGACGAGCCGCTCCCGTATGACGACGGCGAGCCGCTCTCGCACGACGGCGAGCCGCTTCCGTACGAGGAGGGCCCGCCCGCCTCCCTGCCGCTCCCGCCCGCCCCGCGGGCTCGCTCCGGCCCGGGCCCTCACGGCTCCCCGCCTCCGTACGACGGCTCCCCGCCTCCGTACGCGTCCGGGCGGCCGTCTCCCGGCGCGCCACGGCACCACGACGCCATGGAACCGGCACCCCCCGGGGATCCGGATACCCTGGACGCGCTCCACGCCATGAACTCCGACACCGCGCTCACCCCGGAGGAGTCACGGGCGGTCGCCTCCTGGGACCGTGATCTCGACGCGCTCGCCGGGGAACTGAGGCGATCACGCGGGAGCGGCCGGGATGTGCTGCTGCCCGCGTCCCTGACCGCGTCGCAACTGATGCGGCTCGCCGCCGACCCCGACGGGTTCGCGCGCGAGCTGGCCCGGCCGATGCCCCGGCCGCCGCAGCCCGCGGCGCGCCGAGGGACGCGCTTCCACGCCTGGGTGGAGTCACGCTTCGAGGAACTGCCCTTGCCCCTGCTGGACCCCGACGAGCTGCCGGGCGGCGTGGACGGCCCCGACGCGGTGGAGATCGCCGACGAGCGAGACCTCGCGGCGCTCAAGGAGGCGTTCGAGCGCACTCCGTACGCGCGACGGACGCCCTACCGGGTGGAGTCCCCGTTCCAGATCACCCTCGCGGGGCGGGTCGTGCGCGGACGTATCGACGCCGTGTACCGCGCTCCCGGAGACACCGAAGGCCACGCGTTCGAGATCGTCGACTGGAAGACCGGCCGCGCCGCCACCGCCGATCCGCTCCAGCTCGCGATCTACCGGCTGGCCTGGGCCGAGCAGCAGGGTGTGCCTCCGGAGGCCGTGGACGCCGCCTTCGTCTTCGTCCGCGACGGGCAGGTCGTCCGCCCCCGGCGGCTGCCGGGCCGTACCGAACTGGAGCGCATCCTGGTCGGCACCGCGCCGCGAGAGGCGCGGGAGTCAGAGAGACCGCAAGAGCCAGAGGCCCCAGAGCCCCCAGAGGAGTCGGAAGAGCCGGAGGGCCCGGATCAGCTGGACGACGCGATACCGGCAGAGCCGAGGGAGCCAAGAGCACCAGGGACGGAAGCGCCAAGAGTGACGGCGGCGGACGCCGGGGCCGCTGAGATGGCGGGAGAGGAGGCCGCCGACGACCGTTAGGCTCAGACACATGAGCGACACCTCGGACAGCGCCGTCCGTCTGTACATCGACCAGCACCGCGACACCTTCCTCTCCGACCTGGCGGAGTGGCTGCGCATCCCCTCGGTCTCGGCCCAGCCCGAGCACGCCGGGGACGTACGGCGCAGCGCGGAGTGGCTCGCGGCCGCCCTGGCCGAGACCGGTTTCCCGGTCACCGAGGTGTGGCCCACGCCCGGCGCGCCCGCGGTCTACGCGGAGTGGCCGGCCGAGGACTCCAGCGCGCCGACCGTCCTGGTCTACGGCCACCACGACGTCCAGCCCGCGGCCCGTGAGGACGGCTGGGACAGCGACCCCTTCGAGCCGCTGTTCCGGGACGGCAGGCTCTACGCCCGTGGCGCCGCCGACGACAAGGGCCAGGTCTTCTTCCACACCCTCGGGGTCCGCGCCCACCTCGCGGCGACCGGCCGCACCGCCCCGGCCGTCACCCTGAAACTGCTGATCGAGGGCGAGGAGGAGTCCGGCTCACCGCACTTCCGCGCCCTCGTCGAGGAGCACGCCGACCGTCTCGCCGCCGATGTGGTGATCGTCTCGGACACCGGGATGTGGTCCGAGACCACACCCACGGTCTGCACCGGCATGCGCGGCCTCGCCGAGTGCGAGATCCGCCTCGACGGCCCCGACCAGGACATCCACTCCGGTTCCTTCGGCGGTGCCGTGCCCAATCCGGCCACGGTCGCCGCCCGTATCGCCGGGGCCCTCCACGACGCCGACGAGCGGGTGACGATCCCCGGCTTCTACGACGGGATCACCCCGCTCTCCCCGGCCGAGCGCGAACTCTTCGCCGAGCTCCCCTTCGACGAGAAGTCCTGGCTCTCCACCGCCCACTCCCACGCCACCCTCGGGGAGAGCGGATACACCACCCTGGAGCGGATCTGGGCCCGCCCCACCGCCGAGGTCAACGGCATCGGCGGTGGCTACCAGGGCCCCGGCGGAAAGACGATCATTCCCTCGTCCGCCACCCTGAAGCTCACCTTCCGGCTGGTGGCGGGCCAGGACGCGAGCGCCGTCGAGGTCGCCGTGAGCCGCTGGGTCGCCGACCGCGTCCCCGCCGGGATCCGCTACGACATCGCGTTCACCGGCTCCACCCGGCCCTGTCTGACCCCCTTGGACCACCCCGCCCTGCGATCGGTCGTCCGCTCCATGAGCCGCGCCTTCGACGGCCAGAAGATCCGTTTCACCCGTGAGGGGGGCTCCGGGCCCGCCGCCGATCTCCAGGACGTCCTCGGCGCTCCCGTGCTCTTCCTCGGCATCTCCGTACCGTCCGACGGCTGGCACGCGCCCAACGAGAAGGTCGAGGTGGATCTGCTCCTCAAGGGGGTGGAGACGGCCGCCCATCTGTGGGACGACCTCGCCACCGCCCTGAGCTGACCCGACGCCGACCGCAGAACCGAGACCCAACCCACCCGGGGGAGTTGGAAGTACGTGAGCACCAACGGCCACGCCACCGCGGACCACACCACCGGCCTCAGCCTGCCGCCCATCAGCCTCACCGAGCCCAACGGCATCGACCGCGAGGCACACCACCGGCTTGACGAGGCATGGCTGGCCGCCGCGTGGAGCCACCCGACGACCCGTGTCTTCGTGGTCTCGGGCGGCCGGGCCCTGATCGACGACACCGCCGACGGGCGGACGGAACTGGTGATGACCCCTGCCTTCGAGGCGCCCGTCACGGAGACCCACCGCTACTTCCTCGGCACCGACCAGGACGGCGTGCGCTATTTCGCGCTCCAGAAGGACACCCTTCCGGGCCGGATGGACCAGTCCGCCCGCCCCGCCGGGCTGCGTGAGGCCGGACTGCTGCTCGCCCCGCGCGACGCCGCCCTGCTCGCCCACGCGGTCGCACTGGAGAACTGGCAGCGCTTGCACCGGTTCTGCTCCCGCTGCGGCGAGCGCACGGTCATCGCGGCGGCCGGACACGTCCGCCGCTGCCAGGCGTGCGGCGCCGAACACTACCCCCGTACCGACCCGGCCGTGATCATGCTGGTCACGGACGAGGACGACCGCGCGCTCCTCGGCCGCCAGCTGCACTGGCCGGAGGGTCGTTTCTCCACCCTCGCGGGCTTCGTGGAGCCTGGTGAGTCGATCGAGCAGTCCGTACGGCGCGAGGTATGGGAGGAAGCGGGCGTCACCGTCGGCGATGTGCGGTACGTCGCCAGCCAGCCCTGGCCCTTCCCCTCCAGCCTGATGCTCGGCTTCACCGCCCGCGCCACCTCGGCGGCGATCACCGTCGACGGTGAGGAGCTCCACGAGGCGCGCTGGTTCTCCCGCGCGGAACTGCGGGCCGCGTTCGCCTCCGGCGAGGTCCTGCCCCCGTACGGGGTCTCCATAGCGGCACGCCTGATCGCGCTCTGGTACGGCGAACCGCTGCCCAAGCCCGGGCGCGTCATCTGACGGCCACCCCACCCGCGCCACCCGGGCCACGCCCGGTTCGGGGGGCGCGCCCGCCGTCCGCGCGAGGCCCGGTGTGCCCGCGTACGGCGGTACACCGGGCCGTCACAGGAAGCCGTGGGCGATCGGCTCAGCTCGCGAGCGCCTGCTTCACCTGAGCCAGGCTCGGGTTCGTCATCACGACGTCAGCCGCGCCGCTCGGCGGGACCACGAGGACCGTGGGAACGGTCTGGTTGCCCCCGTTGGCCTTCTCCACGAAGGCCGCCGACTCCGGGTCCTCCTCGATGTTGATCTCGGTGTACGCGATGCCCTCGCGGTCCAGCTGGCTCTTCAGACGGCGGCAGTAGCCGCACCACGTGGTGCTGTACATCGTCACGGTGCCCGACATCGGCTCTCGGCTCCTCAGTCTCGTCGATCTCGTTGATCTTGTTGGGTTCGGCTGGGTTCGTGTGTGTCTGTTGGGTTCACGCTCTCGCGAACGTGGCTCTCACGGTCCGGCGGGGGATGTCTCCCACACCGCGGGCACCGTCCGTCCACAGAACCCCACAGCGGCCCCGAACCGTGCTCAGGCGCCGTTCCCGGCCCCTCGCCCGATTCCTACCAGGACTTTCGTACGCTGTGGACCCTCCGGGCCCATCGGTAGAACGCAGCTGACCTGGCCTCCATTCCCGTACCGGTACGACCGCCTACGCTCCGCTGTGGACAAGCGCACCCTCCGCCCCGCCGGACCTGGCAGCATGGCGGGGTGACAGCAGCAACGCACTCCTCTCTCTTCCCCCGGGTCCCCGAGTCGGCCGACGCGGTGCTCGACGGGCTCGACCCCGAGCAGCGCGAGGTGGCCACGGCCCTGCACGGCCCGGTGTGCGTGCTGGCGGGCGCCGGCACGGGCAAGACCCGCGCGATCACCCATCGCATCGCGTACGGAGTCCGCGCGGGCATACTCCCGCCGGCCAGCGTGCTGGCCGTCACCTTCACCAATCGCGCGGCCGGAGAGATGCGCGGCCGGCTTCGCCAGCTCGGTGCGGGCGGGGTCCAGGCCCGCACCTTCCACTCCGCCGCCCTCCGACAGCTCCAGTACTTCTGGCCGAAAGTGATCGGTGGGGAACTTCCCCGGCTGCTGGAGCGCAAGATCCAGCTGGTCGCCGAGTCCGCCGCGCGCTGCCGTATCCGGCTCGACCGCAACGAGCTGCGCGATGTCACCAGCGAGATCGAGTGGGCGAAGGTCACCCAGACCGTGCCCGCCGACTACCCCGCGGCCGTCGCCAAGTCCCTCCGTGACGCCCCGCGCGACCCTGCGGAAATCAGCCAGATCTATGGCACCTACGAACAGCTCAAGCGTGATCGCGCGGTGATTGACTTCGAGGATGTACTGCTGCTCACGGTCGGCATCCTCCAGGACCGCCATGACATCGCCGACCAGATCCGCCGCCAGTACCAGCACTTCGTCGTCGACGAGTACCAGGACGTCAGCCCCCTCCAACAGCGTCTGCTCGACCTCTGGCTCGGAGACCGCGAGAGCCTCTGTGTCGTCGGGGACGCCAGCCAGACGATCTACTCCTTCACCGGCGCCACCCCCGACCACCTGCTGAACTTCCGCACCCGTCACCCTTCCGCGACCGTGGTCAAACTGGTCCGTGACTACCGCTCCACCCCCGAGGTCGTCCATCTCGCCAACGGACTGCTCAGCCAGGCCCGGGGGCGAGCGGCGGAGCACCGCCTCGAACTGATCTCCCAGCGCGACCCCGGCCCCGACCCCGCCTATGTGGAGTACGCGGACGAACCCGCCGAGGCCGAGGGCACCGCCCGCCGCATCCGCGATCTGATCGCCGACGGTGTTCCGGCCGGAGAGATCGCCGTCCTCTACCGGGTCAACGCCCAGTCCGAGGTCTATGAGCAGGCCCTCACGGATGCCGGAGTCCCCTACCAGCTGCGTGGCGCCGAGCGCTTCTTCGAACGTCAGGAGGTCCGGGAGGCGGGCGTCGCCCTGCGCGGCGCCGCCCGCGCCGGAGGCAATGACTCCCTCCTGGAGGACGCCGAGGACCTGCCCGCCCAGGTCCGTGCCGTGCTCTCCACCAAGGGGTGGACCACCGAGCCTCCGGCGGGCTCCGGCGCCGTACGCGACCGCTGGGAGTCCCTGGCCGCCCTGGTGCGGCTCGCCGAGGACTTCTCCCGTGTCCGGCCCGAAGCCACCCTCGCCGACCTCGTCGCCGAACTGGACGAGCGGGCCGCCGCCCAGCACGCCCCCACCGTCCAGGGCGTCACCCTCGCCTCGCTCCACGCGGCCAAGGGCCTGGAGTGGGACGCCGTCTTCCTGGTCGGCCTCACCGAGGGCATGATGCCGATCACCTATGCCAAGACCGATGAGCAGGTCGAGGAGGAGCGTCGGCTGCTCTACGTCGGGGTGACCCGCGCCCGTGTGCACCTCTCCCTGTCATGGGCGCTCTCCCGCTCACCCGGAGGCCGCGCCTCCCGCCGCCCCACACGTTTCCTCAAGGGGATGCGCCCCGGCTCCGCCGCTCCCGGCGCACCCGGTGCCGCAGGCGCGGGCGGCGTTGAGCGGGGCTCCCGGCGCAAGCGGCGCGGCCCCGTGCTCTGCCGGGTCTGCGGCAAGACGCTCACCGACGCGGGCGAGATGAAACTGATGCGGTGCGAGGACTGCCCCTCCGACATGGACGAGGCGCTCTACGAGCGTCTGCGCGAGTGGCGGTCCGACCAGGCGAAGCAACTGGGACAGCCCGCCTATTGTGTGTTCACCGACAAGACGCTGATGGCCATTGCCGAAGCCGTGCCGGGCGACTCCCATGAGCTCTCGGGCATCTCCGGTGTCGGAGGCCGCAAGCTGGAGCGCTTCGGCGCCGATGTGCTGGCCATCTGCGCAGGTCAAGACCCAGATGTCGACGTCGCGGAGGATGCGGACGAGAGCTGAGGGAAACTCGTCGGAAAAATAGTTTGCGCCCGCCCCAGCAGTCCCCATAGGTTCTTAACCACGCGAACAGCGGCTTCTCTGAAGCCCTGTCCTCGTGTTGTACTTATCCGAATAGCAGTGACCGGCCCCGGCCGGTCCCGAGACGCCGAGAGGAGGCGAGACAAGTGATCAGCTACACCAAGCGCACCAGCACCACTGCCCGCAGCATCGTCATGACCGATCGCTCCGTCGTCGTCTCCGCCTGCTCGCTCGGCCTCATCGCGCCGCTCGCTTTCCCGGTCAGCGGCACCGGTCTGCCTGGCTTCGGCGCTGAGCGTCCCGTCATGACCCTGGGTGGACTCCCTGTCCTGGAGCGGGCCGAGCGACCGACCACGGCACGGGAAGCAGGAGTAGTGGCGCAGGCCAAGGCCTATGCCTTTGCGGCGTCCGGTGCCACCCAGAAGCAGACCAAGCACAACAAGCACAACACGTGGGCCTTCCGTGGGCTCCCACCCTGGAGCGATCCAGCCTGATCTAGTCAGGTCGGCGCCTTCAGGGCCGCGGAACCCCACATGGGATCCGCGGCCCTTCTGTTTTCCCCGTCACGGGGAGGCGGAGCGAAGGGGCCTCGGGACAGCAGCACCCGGTACCAGCCCCCGGCCGCGCCGGGGACCACACACCGGCCGACCGGCCGGACCGACAAGACGAGGAACGACACCACCGTGCAACTCGAAGCGCACGCCCCGTCCGTACCGCCTTCCGAGACCATCCCGCCGTCTGTCCCCACGGAGGACACCACCTTGACCCCGCTCACCGCGTTGACCGCGCTCGACGACGCCATCGAGAACCTCGGTGTACCGGTACCGTGCCGCTCCTACGACCCCGAGGTCTTCTTCGCCGAGTCCCCGGCCGACGTCGAGTACGCCAAGTCTCTCTGCCGCACCTGTCCGCTGATGGCAGCCTGCCTCGCGGGCGCCAAGGAGCGGCGTGAGCCCTGGGGCGTCTGGGGCGGGGAGCTCTTCGTCCAGGGTGTGGTCGTCGCCCGCAAGCGGCCGCGTGGCCGTCCGCGCAAGAACCCGGTCACGGCATGAACGTCATCGGGACCATCGACCGCCCCCTCACGCACGATCCCAAGAAGCAGGCCCCCATGCCCACTTCCGCGAGCGAGCCCTCCGGCTCCGCTACTCCAGCTGTCACCACCATTGGCGCGAACGCCTCGCGTCAGAACAGGACCCGCGAAATGCAACTCATCCCAGAAGCCCTGGCACGCGCCCATATGCGTGACCGTCTGCGTGAAGCGGACGTGGAACGCCGGGCCATCCGCCTGGTCACCGCCCGGCGCATGCAGCGCCGCGCCGAGCGCGTCTCCCTGCGCGCCCGCCGCGCGCTCGCCATGGCGGTCATGAACTAAGAGATCACCACGCACCGTGGGGCCGGTCCGGACGGACCGGCCC
>NZ_JBHVHF010000273.1:0-11081 GCF_042800315.1 Streptomyces sp. NPDC057638 | reverse complement strand
GTCCGGTGACGGCTCGCCCGGGCCGTGGCACCGCGCCGGAGAGAGCGGCGCGACCTCGCGTACGGACCGGCCGCCACGGTGGCGTCGGCCACCCGGGCACCTCGCGCCGTCGACAGCCTGGACACCTCGCGTCAGCGGGCGATGACCTCGCCCCTTGAGCCGACCGCCCGGCCGCCCGACCGCCCGTTTCACTTCCGCCATGAACCGCGCTTCACCAGTGGCTGGATCACATCGCTCTCGCGCGCCCGCGCGACGAGCGGTCCCGACAGCGGAATGCCCCGCTCCCCGGATGGGATCAACGCCAAGCCCCCGCAAAAGACCTGGAAAAGTCTACTGGTGTAGACCTCTTGTCGATCGATGAACACCACAGCTACGTTCTCCCTGTCCAAGCAACCGGTACCTGTCCACCGGAGTTTGGGCCGTTATCTGATGGCTCATCATCACTGCTTCTTGTCAAGGGAGTTGTGTCACATGATCAAACGCCTTGGGGTCGTCGCCGGAACCGCGCTCGCCACCGCGGCTCTCGCCCTCACCGCCGCGCCGCCCGCCACCGCGGACCCCTTCTTCAAACCGCGCAGCACCCACTCCTCCTACGCGGAGTGTCAGCAGGCGGGCCAGGCCGGAGCGGATCTGTGGGGCCTGCTCTACAAGTGTGAGCCGTTCCCGGGACGGCCGGACGTGTACGTCCTGTCGGTCCGTATCTGAGGCACCCCACCGCACCCGGTGAAGCGGGCCGTTCCGGAGGCGTTCGCGCCTCCGGAACGGCCCGGCCCGGCTGGCGCCACCGCGCCCCGGGCCCGGCGGACCGCGCGGGGCACGAGTCACGGGGCTGCCGGGTCAAGGGCGGGGCGGGCCGGTCAGAGACGGTCCACGCCCATCAGCGGCGGCCCGGCGAAGGCGTTGTCAGTGGCGCTTGGTAGAACTTCTGCCACATCGGCAACGAGCCCTTCGCATGTCAGGAGCCATCCGCATGACCATCGTGGAACACCTTCAGGAGTTGTACGACCTGCCGGCGTTCACCTTCCCCCTGCCGGACGAGGGGGAGAAGGTCACGCTCCCCGAGCCTGACGCCGTGGCATGGGCCCTGCGTGGCGACGCCTACGGGGAGGGCGAGGAGGAGTGGGAGGAGGTCTTCGCCCGTTTCCTGGAGACCGTGGACACCACACGGGTGCGCGCCCTGATCGTCGGCGCCTGGAGCGAGGCGTATGACACCGACTCCTCCGCCATCGTCGCGGCGCTCCTGGCCGCCCGTGAGCGGCTGCCGGAGCTGAAGGCGCTGTTCGTCGGCGACCTGACGATGGAGGAGGCCGAGATCTCCTGGATCACCCAGTCCGACCTGACCGGGCTGCTGCGGGGCTTCCCCGCGCTGGAGGAGTTCGGGGTGCGCGGCGGCTCCGGTCTCGCGCTCTCGGCGGTGCGGCACGGGCGGCTGCGGTCCCTGACCATCGAGACCGGCGGGCTCGGAGTGGAGGTCGTCCGGGGGGTCGCGGAGAGCGAGCTGCCCGCGCTGGAGCGGCTCGACCTGTGGCTGGGGACCGGCGAGTACGGCGCCGACGCGGAGGTGTCCGACCTGGCGCCGTTCCTGACCGGTGAGCGGCTGCCGAGCCTGCGCCATCTGGCGCTGCGCAACAGCTCGATACAGGACGACATCGCCATCGCCCTCGCGACGGCGCCGGTCGTCGCCCGGCTGGAGGTCCTCGACCTGTCCATGGGCACGCTCGGGGACCGGGGTGCCGAGGCCCTGCTCTCGGGCCAGTCGCTGACCCATCTCCAGACCCTCGACCTGGACCACCACTACATCGGCGAGGAGCTCCAGCGGCGGCTGCGGGAGACCCTCGGTCCTGCGGGCGTCCAGGTGCTCCTGGACCCGGACGGCGCCGAGGAGTACGACGACGGGGACGGCGAGCCGAGCCGCTACGTCGCGATCTCGGAGTGAGGGCCCGATGAGAGACGGCCTGGCGCGCCACCACGGTCCGCCGCCGTGGAGCCCGCCCGGTGACGGGGGTCCGGCGCACTCCCCCCGGCCCGCGGCGGACGCCTCCCGGTCGGCGGACACCGGCGCGCCGGGCCGACCCCTCCCGTACTCCCCCGAGCGGGACACGGGCCCTGACCGCCCGTGCTTCGCGGTCGTGGGCAACCCCGGCAACCGGAGGGTCACGCTTTTCGCGGCGGCTGTGCGGCGGGCGGGCCTGCCCGCACCGCGTGTGGTGCCGTGGCGGGATGTGCTGCGCGGGGGCGGGGCGCGGTTCGCCCCGTGGGAGACCGTACGGATCGACTCACCCGGTGAGGATCCCGAGGTGGAACGGCTGCTGCGAGGGACTGACGACCCCACCCGGGTCGAGGGATCGGCGCGGTGGTACGAGCGGTTCACGGCGGCCGTGCGGAGTCTCACCGGCGGCCTGGCGCTGGACGACCCCGCCGAACTGGCCGTGCTCTTCGACAAGCGCCTGTGCCATGGCGTCCTCCGGGCCGGGGGCGTCCCGGTGCCCGAGTCGCCCACATCGGGGCCCGGCGCCGCCCCGGTGGGCGGCTGGGCGGACGTCAGGACACTGATGCGGGAGCACGGGATGCCCCGGGCCTTCGTCAAGCCGGCGCACGGCTCGTCGGCGTCCGGGGTGCTCGCGGTCGAGACGGCGCGCGACGGCCGGGTCCGGGCCACCACGTCGGTGGAGCTGACCGGGGACGGACGGCTCTTCAACTCCCTGCGGGTACGCCGCTACGACCGGGAACGGGACGTGGCGGCGATCGTGGACGGACTCGCCCCGGACGGACTGCATCTGGAGCGCTGGCTGCCGAAGGCGGGACAGCGGGGCCGGGCGGCCGATCTGCGGGTGGTCGTGGTCGCCGGGCGGGCCACCCACGCCGTGGTGCGCGCCGGCCGCTCGCCCATGACCAATCTCCATCTCGGCGGGGTCCGCGGCGATCTGGCCGCCGCCCAGGCCGCCGCCGAGGCGGCGGGCACCCCCTGGGCGGAGGTCCTGCGGGTCGCCGAACGGGCCGCGGCCCGCTTCCCGGGCACCCTGTGCGTGGGCGTGGACCTGCTCCCGGCGGTCGGCTGGCGGCGGTTCGCGGTGGGCGAGGTCAACGCCTTCGGCGATCTGCTGCCGGGCCTGACCGGACTGCCCGGCGGCGGCGCCGAGGGGCTCGACACCTACGACGCGCAGATCGCCGCCGTCGCACTCCGGGTGCCGCGCGTGCGGTGACCGGCGAGGTTCGCCGACCCGCCACGCCCCACGCGGCATCCCTCCGGACGGCTACCCCCGCCCCCGGGTCTCACGGCCCCGGCGCGGGTACCCCCGGCGGAGCCCGGGCGAGTACCCCCAGCGCCAGACCCCGCCCGTGCTCCCCCGGACGTCGTCCAAGGGAGGACGGCGACACTCCTGAGCGGCGGCCCCGCCACCGCCACCCCTCCCCCATCCACCCCAGCACACCGCGCACAGAGCAAGGAACAACCGTGTCTTCTTCTGCCACGGCGGCCGGGCGGCCGCAGCTGAGCCCTCCCGGTACCGGAAGGGCACCGACCGGACCCGGCGGGGCACCGACCGGACCCGGCGGGGCGGAGAGCCATCCGGCGCGGTCCGCCGCCGCGCCGGACATGAACGCGGTCATCGGCGACCACGACCTGCTCTTCGTCACCCTCGACACCCTCCGCTACGACGTGGCCGCCGAACTGGCCGCCGCCGGGCGCATCCCGCGTCTGGCGCGCCATCTCCCCGGGGGCCGCTGGGAGAAGCGGCACGCGCCGGGCAGCTTCACCTACGCCTCGCACCAGGCGATGTTCGCGGGGTTCCTGCCCACCCCGGCCATACCGGGGCCGCATCCCCGGCTGTTCGCGGCGCGGTTCGCGGGCAGCGAGACGACCGCGCCGGACACCTTCGTCTATGACACCCCCGATCTGGTGTCGGGGCTGGCCGGGGCCGGGTACCACACGGTGTGCGTCGGCGGGGTCGGCTTCTTCAACCGGCGCGGGGCGCTGGGCTCGGTGCTGCCCGGGCTCTTCGAGGAGTCGCACTGGGAACCGGAGTACGGAGTGGCCTCGCCCACCTCCTTCGAGGAGCAGGTGGCGTGCGCGGAGCGGGTCGTGGCGGGGCTGGCGCCCGAGCGGCGGCTCTTCCTCTTCGTCAACGTCTCGGCGCTGCACCAGCCGAACTGGTTCCATCTGCCCGGCGCGACCCGTGCGTCCGGTGACACCCGGGCCACCCACGCCGCCGCCCTGGAGTACGTCGACCGGCATATCGGCCGGCTCTTCGCCGCCGCGAGCAGCCGTCGCCGCTGTTTCGCGATCGTCTGCTCCGACCACGGCACCACCTACGGCGACGACGGGTTCACCGGCCACCGGCTCGGCCATGAGGCGGTGTGGACGGTGCCGTACGCCCACTTCTTCCTGAGCACGACGCCCGTGCGGCCACCGGGACCGGCCCGGCCGCCGACACCCTGACCGGCGCCGGGGCCCCGGGCACCAGCGCAGCCCCCGCAGCGCACCCCACCCCGGCCGACCACCCCGCCCCCACCACCGGTGACGTCCCGGCCCCCGGTGGCCCGGCGGCCCGAGACGACGAGGCACGATGACCAGCACACCCCTGCTCCTGCCCACCAGCACCGCCCCCGGCCCGGCGCCCGCGCCCCACGGCCCGTACCAGAGCTATGTCTACGCCTACCCGCACAAGACCGCCTACCGGCGGTTCCGGGACCCCCGCGCGCTGCGCGAGCTGTGGGCGGGTGAGCCCACCGACGCGCTCTCGCTCTATCTGCACATACCGTTCTGCGAGGTCCGGTGCGGATTCTGCAACCTGTTCACCCGCGTCGGCGCGCCCGAGGGCCTCACCGGGGCCTATCTCGACGCCCTGGAGCGGCAGGCGGGCGCCGTCCGTGAGGCGCTCGGCGACCGGGAGCCGGTACGGTTCGCGACCGCCGCCTTCGGCGGGGGAACACCGACGTTCCTCACCGCGCCGGAGCTGACCCGGCTCTGTGACATCGCGGAACGGTGGATGGGCGCCGATCTGCGGGCGATCCCGCTCTCGGTGGAGGCCTCCCCCGCCACCGCGACCGCCGACCGGCTCGCGGTGCTCGCCGAGCGCGGGGCGACCCGGCTCAGCCTCGGGGTGCAGAGCTTCGTGGAGTCCGAGGCACGGGCCGCCGTGCGCCCCCAGCGCCGCGCCGATGTCGAGCGCGCCCTCACCCGGATCCGCGACGCCCGGATCCCGGTGCTCAACATCGATCTGATCTACGGCATCGACGGACAGACCGAGGAGAGCTGGCGGCACTCACTGGACGCGGCGCTGGCCTGGCGTCCCGAGGAGCTCTATCTCTACCCGCTCTACGTACGCCCCCTCACCGGACTCGGCCGCCAGGGCACCGGGCCGGACCCCGCCTGGGACGCCCAGCGGCTGCGGCTCTACCGGTACGGCCGGGACCAGCTGCGGGCGCACGGCTACGAGCAGCGGTCGATGCGGATGTTCCGGCGCGCGGACGCGCCACCGGAGGGCGCGGACGACTACGCCTGCCAGACCGACGGCATGATCGGACTCGGCTGCGGGGCGCGTTCGTACACCCGGAGCCTGCACTACTCGTTCGACTACGCGGTGGGCATGGGACATATACGCGGGATCATCGACGAGTACGTCGCCCGCCCCGCCGAGGGCTTCACCCGCGCCGACTACGGACGGGAGATGGACGAGGACGAGTCCCGCCGCCGCCATCTGCTCCAGGCCCTGCTCCAGGCCGACGGCATGGACACCGCCGACTACACGGCCCGGTTCGGCTCCTCGCCCGGGGAGGACTTCCCCGGGGAACTGGCCCGGTTCGCCGAACGCGGCTGGCTGGAGCCCGGCGGCCCGGACGGCGTGCTGCGCCTGACGGAGGAGGGGCTGGCGCACTCCGACGCGATCGGCCCCGCGTTGTTCTCCCCGGACGTACGCGCCGCCATGGCCGCGTACGACCCGAGATGAGCGGGGCGGCACCATGGATCTGACGCTGCTGTACCGGGGACCCCTGTCCTCCTGCGACTACGACTGCCCGTACTGTCCGTTCGCCAAGCGGCGCGACACCCCGGAGCTGCTGCGCGCCGACCGTGCCGCGCTGGAGCGCTTCGCCGACTGGGCGGAGGAACAGACCGGGGATCAGCTGTCCGTCCTCTTCACCCCGTGGGGCGAGGGGCTGGTGCGCTCCTGGTACCGGCGGACCCTGGTCCGGCTCTCCCGGCTCCCCCACATACGGCGGGTGGCGATCCAGACCAACCTCAGCTGCCGTACCGACTGGCTGGCCGACGCCGACCTGGACACCCTCGCCCTGTGGTGCACCTACCACCCGGGTCAGACGCCGTACGAACGCTTCCTCGCCACGTGCCGTGACCTGGCGGCCCGGGGGGTGCGCTTCAGTGTCGGGGTGGTCGGGCTGCCGGACCACCTGGAGCACGCGGCGCGGCTGCGCGCGGCCCTGCCGGAGCGGGTCTACCTCTGGATCAACGCGGCCGAGGGCCACACCTACACGGACGCCGAGGCCGCCCGGTGGACCGCGCTCGACCCGCTCTTCCCCTACAGCCGCCATCCCCACCGCAGCGCCGGACTGCCCTGCCGTACCGGGGAGTCCGTGGTCTCCGTCGACGGGGACGGCACGGTGCGCCGCTGCCACTTCGTCCGCGCGGAGCTGGGCAGTCTCTACGACGGTTCGTTCCGGGCCGCGCTGGGCCCCCGGGCCTGCCCGCTGGCGGTGTGCGACTGCCATATCGGCTATGTCCATCTGGAGACACTGCCGCTGTACGACGTGTTCGCGGGAGGTGTCCTCGAACGGATCCCGGCGGGATGGCCCGGGCACTCCGACGCGGACCTCGGCGGGGGCGGGATCCCCCTGCCCTTGATCGGCGTGAACCGGGGACAGGACCACGGCCGCACGGGTAGACAGGGGACTGGTGACGGCACGAACGAGGAGTGAGCAGATGGTGGATGTCAGTCCGTTCCTGGAGCGCAGGCTCGCCCGGCGCTTCGCGACGTACGACACCGACGGTGACGGGTTCATCGAGCGCCGGGACTTCGACACGGCGGTCGAACGGCTGCGGGTCGCGTTCGGGCAGGAGGCCGGTTCGGCGGCGCTGGCGCGGCTCAGCGCGCTGACCACGGGCCTGTGGGAGCACCTGGTGCGCGTCGCCGACGCCGACGCGGACGGCAGGATCAGCGCCGGGGAGTACCGGGACGCGTTCGCGGCCGGACTGCTGGTGACACCCGGCTCGTTCGACGCGATGTACGTACCCTTCCTCGACGCCCTGATGGACATCGTCGACCAGGACGGCGACGGGCGGCTCACCCGCGAGGAACAGGTCCGCTGGACCGGGGCGCTGATGGGGCTGCCGGAGGGGGACGCCCGGGAGGTCTTCGGGCGGCTGGACCGGGACGGCGACGGGCTGATCGGCCGGGACGAGCTGCTGGAGGCGATCCGCGCGTACTACTTCGACGACGACCCCCGTGGGCCCGGCGCCTGGCTGCTGGGACCGCTGGACGGCGGTCCCGACCGCCACTGACCGAGGGCGGCCGGGCCCCGGCGCGGTGTCAGGGGCTGAGACTCACGGCGGGTTCGGCGCACTCGGTGGGCTCGGTGGGTTCGGTGGGCTCGGTGGGCTCGGTGGGCTCCGTCCAGGCGCTGGGTCCGAGGGCGCGGCCGTGCTGGAACGCGTCCTCGTACCCGGCCGCGCCGAGCACCTCCCGGGCCCCGGCGGCGATACGGTCCACATCACCCCGCTCGCCGCCCGGCAGCGGAACGCCCACCGAGGCACGGGCCCGCGTCGCCGCGCCGAGGAGTCCGGCGGCCCGGCGGGCGTGGCCGGAGAGCAGCCAGGCCCCGGCGAGCCCCTCCAGGGCCAGCGCGACGGCGCGCGGATCGCCCGAGGCCCGCGCGGCGCCCAGCCCGTCCCGCTGGAGCCGCAGGGCGAGCGGCGCCTGTCCCCGGGCCTCCGCGACGAACCCGAGTTCAGCGAGGATCAGCGGGGGTGACGCCGGTTCGAACCCCATCCGCTGGTGCAGCCACAGCACCTGGCGCAGATGGCGCTCGGCGTCGTCGAGCCGTCCCTCCCTGCGGGCACCCAGCGCGAGTCCGGTCTCGGCGTACTGCTCACCGAAGGTGTCGGACTGTTCGACGGCGAGCCGCCGGGCGCGCTCGTGGTACTCCCGGGCCCGGGGCAGCTCCCCGGTGAGCAGGGCGATCCGGCCCAGGCCGGTGAGCTGGGAGGCGACCTCGGTCCACAGCCCCAGATCCTCGGCGATCCGCAGCCCCTCACGGCAGAGCCGCGCCGCCCGGTCGTAGTCGCCGACGACCTCGGCATGGGTCTGGAGCGGCACCATCGCCTGGAGCCGCCCCCAGCCGTCGCCCAGCTCGCGGAAGAGGGCGGCGCTCTGTTCGCCGTGGCGGCGCAGGGCGGCGAAGTCCCCCCGGAGCTTGGCGTGGAACGCCCGGCTGGCGAGGGCCGCCGCCGTGCCCCACGGGTCACCGAGGGCGCGGAAGGCGGCCAGCGCCCGGCCGGTCAACTCCTCGCTGGGACCGAGATCGCCGATGCCGTAGAGACTGGAGCCGAGGTACCACTGGGCCCGCGCCCGGCCGAGGGGGTCGTCGACGCGCTCGTACGGAGCCAGGGCCGCCCGGTACTCCGCCAGCGGGTCGGAGCTGCCGCCCAGCGCCAGCCGCATCCCCCCGAGCCAGGCGGTGGCGGTGGCGACCCGGGCGGCGTGCGCGTCGGACGCGGTGGGGTCGTGGTCTCGGCGCCGGTCGTCCGCGAGGTCCCGCGTCCCACCCCCGGCGTCCATGACGGTGTGCTGAGCCCCGGGCACCAGCGCGAGGGCCCGGGTCAGGGCGCGCCGGGCCTCGTCGTACCGGCCGCGCAGATGCCAGTACCAGGACAGGGCGTTCACCAGCCGTAGCGCGTGTTCCGTGTCGTGGGCGCGGACGGCACTGTCCAGGGCGGTGCGCAGATTGGCGTTCTCCGCGTCCAGGCGGCGCAGCCACTGGCGCTGTCCGACTCCCCGCAGCTGGGGCTCGGCGCGTTCGGCGAACGCCGTGTAGTGGGCGCGGTGGCGGAGCCGGAGTCCGTCCAGTTCGTCGCGGGCCCGCAGGTGTTCGACGCAGTAGGCGGTCACGGATTCCAGCAGGCGGTAGCGCGGCCCGTCCGGTGTCTCGGTCATGACCACCAGGGACGCCTCGACCAGCCGGGCCAGTGCGTCGAGCACATCGGCGCGGCCCAGGGTGCCGGTGGGGCAGATCTCCTCGGCGGCGGCGAGAGCGCAGCCGTCGGCGTGGACGGCGAGCCGCCGCAGCACGGTGCGTTCGGGCTCACCGAGCAGGTCCCAGCTCCAGTCGATGACCGCGCGCAGGGTCCGCTGCCGGGCGGGCGCGCCGCGCACCCCTGAGGCGAGCAGAGCGAAGCGGTCGTCCAGACGGGCGGCGAGTTCGGCGATCCCCAGGACGCGCACCCGGGTGGCGGCCATCTCCAGTGCCAGCGGGATCCCGTCGAGGCGGCGGCAGATCGCGGCCACGGTGCCGCTGTCCGCCGCGCCGAGGTCGAGCTGGGGCGCGGCGGCCCTGGCCCGTGCCGTGAAGAGCGCCACCGCGCTCTCCCCGGTCAGCGGCCGCACCTCGTGCAGCCGCTCGCCCGGTACCTGGAGGGGCACCTGACTGGTGGCCAGGACGGTGAGCGCCGGGGCCGCCATGAGGAGCCGCTCCACCAGATCGGCGACCGGCTCCACCACGTGTTCGCAGTTGTCGAGCACCAGGAGCGTGGGGAGTTCGCCCAGCGCCTGGGCCATCCGGGCGGCCGGGGTGAGCGGCCCCGTACCCGGTGCGGTCAGGGGGACGATGTCGTCCCGTACGCCGAGGATCCCGGCGACCACCTCCCCTACCCCGGCGGTGCCGGGCCCGCGCGCGGGCGCGAGCCCCGCGAACTCCGCCAGCCTCACTCCACCGGGGAAGGCCGGTGCCGCTCCGGTGGCGACCGCCAGCGCCAGCCGCGTCTTGCCCACCCCTCCCGGCCCGGTGAGCGTCACCAGCCGCTCACCGGCGAGCGCGCCGCTCACCTCCTCGACCGCCTCATCCCGGCCGATCAGCTCGGTCAGCGCACCCGGCACGTTCGACGGCGGCCGGGCCGCCGTGGTCGACGGCGACGGTACGGGGGTGAGCGAGGGATCCTGGGTGAGGATCGCCCGGTGCAGCGCGGTCAGTTCGGGGCTCGGGTCCACACCCAGGTGTTCCACGAGCCGTTCCCGCAGCTCGGCGTAGCCGCGCAGGGCCGCGCTCTGCCGTCCGGCCAGGTAGAGGGCGCGGATGTGCGCGGTGCGCAGCCGCTCCCGCAGCGGGTGGAGCGCCACCAGGTCGGCGAGGTCATCGGCGACCAGGACGTGCTCGCCGAGGGCGAGCCGGGCCTCGGCCAGCTCCTCCAGCGCGGTCAGCCGCTGTTCCTCCAGCCGCGCGGCGGCGACCCGGCAGAACCCCTCGTCGGCGAAGTCCGCGAAGGCGGGCCCGCGCCACAGGGCCAGGGCGTCGGCCAGCGCGGCCGCGCGCGTACGGGGATCGGTGGCGGTCCGGGCGCGGCCGGTCAGCGCCTGGAACCGGCCCGCGTCCACGGCGTCGGCGGCAACGACCAGCTGGTACCCGGGCGGACGGGAGACGACGAGGTCCCGCCCGCCGCGTTCGGCGTCCTCCAGCGCCCGGCGCAGCTGCCAGACCTTGTTCTGGAGCACCCCAGCCGGGTTGCCGGGCAGCCGCTCGCCCCACAGATCGTCGATGATCCGGTCGGCGGAGACCGGCCCGTCCTGACCCACCAGCAGCCGGGCGAGCAGCGCACGGACCTTCACCTCGGGGACCCTGACGGCCCGCCCGTCCTCGGTCCACACACTCAAGGGCCCCAGCACTCCGAAACGCATGGGGTCACGCTAACCCACGGCCGTGGGGCGGCCCTTGTGGACGAGGACGTCGGCGCAGCTCACACACCTGGTTCGCGGACGCTGACGCGTCCGGGTGGCGGTGGCCCACCCCCGGGCGGCGGCGCGGGCCACCGGGGTGGTCAGCCGCGGAACCGACCCCTCACCACGTAGGTGAAACCCCCC
>NZ_JBHVHF010000272.1:0-11139 GCF_042800315.1 Streptomyces sp. NPDC057638 | reverse complement strand
GCCCGGAGCATCCCGCTCCGGGCCGTCCGGCCTTGTCATGGTTACGGGACCTCCCGGGGGCACCGGTCGGTACGCGCGTGGCCCGGGGGCGCTCACCTGCCGTACGGGCGTGTCCTCGGTGAGTCCCGGGTGTAGTGCCCGGTGAGATCGTGTCCGCGGGGTCCCGCCTGGGCCGCGCCGCCCGGGTGGGTCCTGGGCGGAGCCTGGGGAGTCACCAGGGGCGCGCGGACGGAATCGGGCCCCTGGCCCCCGTACCGGATCAGGACCAGGCGGCGACCAGGTAGCCGACGCCGTAGGGAGCGTCGTCGTGGAGCAGGGAGCCGGTGAGGGACACGTCCTCGGCGGCGCCCGCGAGGATCTGCCAGGGGGCGCGGCCCGCCGCCTTGAGCTCGACCCCGAGGCGGGCGTCCAGGGCCGCCAGGGCGGCGATGTCGGCGTCACCCAGGGCGCGGGCGGCCAGGGCGTCGAAGGCGGTGGCGCGCTCGTCCAGATAGCCCGGGGCCTTCAGCGTGCGGCAGGCACTGCCGTCACCCATCACCAGCAGGGCGACCCGCTCGGCGCGGGCGGCGATCTCGCGCCCCACGGCCAGCGCGCGCTCCGGCGCGAGGCGCTCGTCGACGCCGAGTCCCTCCACGGGCGCGCCGGACCAGCGCACACGGTCGAGCAGCCAGGCACCGACGGCCAGGGAGGACGGCAGCGGCCGGTCCTGCGGCTCGCCCGTTCCCAGCCGTACGTCCAGGGGCACACCGAAGCCCCGGAAGGAGCCCCGGGCGCCCGCCCGGTGCGGCCCGCGGCCGTCCGCCGAGGCGGGGCCGACGACCAGGAGCAGCTCGGGCCGGGCGGCCGCCACGACGGCCAGGGCGTCGGCGCAGGCGGCCCTGGTGGCGTCCAGTTCGGGCGCCGCCCCGGCGGCGACCTCCGGGACCAGCAGCGGCGGACAGGGGCAGACGGCGGCGGCGACAAGCATGATCGGCAGCCTAGCCCGTGCCGGGCACGGCGCCGCGGCGGGTGGAGGCGCGGCGCCGTGGGGCGCTCAGCCCAGTCCGCAGGCGGGCGCGGCGGCGACCGGAAGCGGCGCGGGGGCGCCGATGGACGGCAGACCGAGCATCACCCCGGCGGGCTTGGCCGCGAGGGCCTCGCGCCGCTTCTGCCAGGCGTCGCCCGCCCGGGTGCGGCGGACGGCGGCGACGGGCCCCTCGGCGAGCAGATGGTGCGGCGCCGCGTAGGTGATCTCGACCGTGACCACGTCACCGGGGCGTACGTCCTGGTCCGGCTTGGTGAAGTGCACCAGCCGGTTGTCGGGGGCGCGCCCGGACAGACGGTGGGTGGCGCCGTCCTTGCGGCCCTCGCCTTCGGCGACCATGACCTCCAGGGTCCGGCCGACCTGCTTCTTGTTCTCCGCCCAGGAGATCTCCTCCTGGAGGGCGACCAGCCGCTCGTAGCGCGCCTGCACGACCTCCTTGGGGATCTGGCCGTCCATGGTCGCCGCGGGGGTGCCGGGACGCTTGGAGTACTGGAAGGTGAACGCGTTCGCGAAGCGGGCCTCGCGGACGGTGTGCAGCGTCTGCTCGAAGTCCTCCTCGGTCTCACCGGGGAAGCCGACGATGATGTCGGTGGAGATGGCGGCGTGCGGGATGGCGGCACGGACCTTCTCGATGATCCCGAGGAAACGCTCCTGCCGGTAGGAGCGGCGCATGGCGCGCAGCACGCTGTCCGAACCGGACTGGAGCGGCATGTGCAGCTGGGGCATCACGTTCGGCGTCTCGGCCATGGCGGCGATCACATCGTCGGTGAAGTCGCGGGGGTGGGGCGAGGTGAAGCGGACGCGCTCCAGGCCCTCGATCCGGCCACAGGCCCGCAGGAGCTTGCTGAACGCCTCGCGGTCACCGATGTCCGAGCCATAGGCGTTGACGTTCTGGCCGAGCAGGGTGATCTCCGAGACACCTTCGGCGACGAGGGCCTCGATCTCGGCGAGGATGTCACCGGGGCGGCGGTCCTTCTCCTTGCCGCGCAGCGCGGGCACGATACAGAAGGTGCATGTGTTGTTACAGCCCACGGAGATGGAGACCCACGCGGCGTACGCGGACTCCCGGCGGGTGGGCAGCGTGGAGGGGAACGCCTCCAGGGACTCGGCGATCTCGACCTGGGCCTCCTCCTGGACGCGGGCGCGCTCCAGCAGGACGGGCAGCTTGCCGATGTTGTGCGTGCCGAAGACGACATCGACCCAGGGGGCCTTGGTGACGATGGTGTCGCGGTCCTTCTGGGCGAGACAGCCGCCGACCGCGATCTGCATCCCGGGACGGCGGGTCTTCATGGGCGCGAGGCGGCCGAGATTGCCATAGAGCTTGTTGTCCGCGTTCTCCCGCACCGCGCAGGTATTGAAGACCACCACGTCGGCGTCGCCGTCGGCGCCTGCGGGGGCGCGCACATAGCCCGCCTCCTCCAGCAGGCCGGAGAGCCGTTCGGAGTCGTGCACGTTCATCTGGCACCCGTAGGTGCGAATCTCGTAACTGCGCTGAACGTCCACTACCTGGCTCCGGTCACTGCTGGTCATGGAACAAGGGTAGGTGGTGCCACGGACAGTTCCCGCCGGGCCGGGCTCCAGGGCTCGCCGCTAGGGGCCGCGGCGTGGCACGCCTCACGCCGTCCACGCGCCCCCGTCCCCGCTTCCCTGGAGACGCACCCCCGCTCCGCGCCCCCGCTTCCCTGGAGACGCACCCCCGCTCCGCGCTTCCCTGGAGACGCGCCCGCCGCGCCATGTCCTGACCTGGCCTGACCTATCGATGGGGCGTCCCGCGCGTTCACGGGCCGTCCCGCGCGCCGGAGAGGTCCTCGGCACCGGCGCGTACGACGCCGCGCAGCCACCGGTGGGCGGGATCGGTGTCGACGCGCGGATGCCAGACGATGCCGTACGCGAACGGGCGCAGCTCCTTCGGCGCCTCGGCGAGGCGGTAGGCGGGGCGGGACGCGTATCCCTGGGCGACGCGGCGCGGGACCGTGGCGATCAGCCTGGTGCCGGGCAGGGCGGCGGCCACGGCCGAGACGCATGATGCCCGCAGTCCGAAGGGTCGGCGCACACCCAGCTCGGCCAGTTGGCGCTCGGCCGGGCCCAGATCGCCGTCGGGGGCGGTGACGGCCGCCTGGGGGTGGCGCCGCAGGTCCGCCAGTGCCACCCGGTCGCCCGTGACCGGGTGGTCATGGGCGAGCAGACAGACGAAGTCCTCCTCGGCGAGGGGCTCCCAGAAGAGCGCCCGGGAGGGGCGTGCCCCGGTGACCGCCAGATCGGTCCGGCCGTGCTCCACGTCGGCCGCCGGGTCGTCGCCGTACGGGGTGATCTGGAGCGTCAGCCGGGGGGCCGCGCGGAAGGCGCGCCGGAAGAGCCCGGGGCCCAGCAGGGAGAGGGCGTCGTCGGCGCACTGGACGCGGAAGGCGCAGGTCGCGGTGGCGGGGTCGAAGGCGTGGCCCCGCAGCAGGGCTTCCAGGCGCGGCAGGATGTCGGCCAGCTCCCCCTGGATCTGGCGACCGCGCGGGGTGGGCTCGTATCCACGCCCGGCGCGTACGAGAAGTTCGTCCCCGAAGGTGTCGCGCAGTCGCTGGAGGGTACGGCTCATCGCGGACTGGCTGAGCTGGAACCGGTCGGCCGCGCGTGAGACGTGGCGCTCTTCCAGCAGAACGGCCAGGGCCTCCAGCAGGTTGAGGTCCGCGTTTCTGATATGCGTCACATACATACTGTAAGCACGCAAAATACGCAGAGCGGATGACCCGACGCCTTCGGTTTCTTGTGCGGTGGGCGAGCCGTGGCGGTGGGGCGACGGGCCCGCGCGGGCCCTTGGTGGGCGCATGCCGCCGTCCGGCGGACCGTTCCCGCAGGCAGAGCCGGGGGTTCCGCTCCGGCGCCGGGTCACCTGGCCCCCCGCGAACCCTCGCCAACCCCCGGAGCCACCTGGCAGGATCGCTCACATGTTCCCGAGCCTCCGCCGTCTCAGCCGCCGTCGCGCCCTCGTGGTGTCCACGGCGCTGCTGACGCTGCTCGGGGCCGCCCTCTGGTGGCTCTTCCCCTTCCGCGAGACCACCCCGAGCGGCTCGCTCACCTTCAGCACCGGCCTGCGGAACGGCGTGTACCAGCGTTACGGCGAAATGCTGAGGGACGCCCTCCACCGCGATCTGCCGGACGTGACGGTCCGACTCTCCGACAGCCATGGCTCCCGGATGAACCTGGAGCGGATCGCGAACGGCGACGCCGACTTCACCATCGCCACCGCCGACGCCGTCGCCGCGTTCCAGGACCAGCGGGGCACGAGGCAGCTGCGCGGCTGCGCCCGGCTCTACGACGACTACGTCCAGCTCGTCGTGCCCGCCGACTCCCCCATCGAGCGCGTCTCGGATCTGCGGGGCCGGAAGGTGGGTGTCGGGCAGCAGGGCTCCGGCGTCCGGCTGATCGCCGAGCGGCTGCTCCGGGCGGCGGAGATCGACCCGGCGAGCGACATCAGACCGGTCGACGCGGGCATCGACACCCTTCCCGAGAAACTCCGCGGCGGCGGGGTCGACGCGTTCTTCTGGTCGGGCGGGCTGCCGACGGGCGCCGTGGAGACGCTGGCCAAGAGCTACCCCGTCCGGCTGGTCCCCCTCGACCGGAAACTGGCCCTCAAGGTCATCAGCGACAGCGGGGGCGGTGTGGACGACGGGTACTACCGCCCGGCGGTGATACCCGCCGACGCCTACCACGCGTTGCGGCTCGCCGCCCCGGTGCCGACCCTGGCGGTCGCTAATCTCCTGGTCACCACGGACCGGGTGGACGACGCCCTGGTCGAGGGATTCACCCGTACCGTGATCAAGAGCCGGGACCGCATAGGCCGCACCGTCCACCCGGCCCAGCTGGTGGACCTGCGGACAGCGATCTACACCGATCCGCTCGACCTCCATGACGGGGCGAGGCGCTACTACGCCTCGGTCAAGCCGTAGCGACCTCGGGCCGGGCGGTTCGCCAGCCGGGCCCGCGCGACGGATGAGCGCCGGGGACCGACCCGCTCAGCGCCGGAGACCGTGGGCGTCAGGGGGGACGGGCGAGGTACGCGGCAGCGTCACCGTCACCCTCAGCCCCCGGGGTTCGTGGTGGGCATAGGTGATCCGGCCGCCGCCCGCCGCGAGCAGGGCCCGGGAGATGGAGAGCCCCAGACCGGAACCCTTGACGTTCTGATGGCGGCCGCTGCGCCAGAAGCGGTCGCCGACGCGGGCCAGCTCGTCATCGGTCAGCCCCGGACCGCCGTCGCTGACCACGATGGTGGAGGTGGTCCCCCACGAGGCCGTCTCCACCGTGACCGCCGCCCCGGCGGGGCTGAACTTCAGCGCGTTGTCGATCACGGCGTCCAGGGCGCTGGACAGGGCGACCGGATCGGCCCACGCCGTCACCGCACCGCCGGAGCCACTGAGCCGTACGCCCTTCTCCTCCGCGAGCGGACGCCAGGCGGCGACCCGTTCCGCCGCCAGTTCACCGATGTCGGTGAGGTGGAGCGAGGCGGAGGCGTGTTCGGCGAGCGCCAGATCGAGCAGGTCGTCCAGGACCCGGGCGAGGCGTTTGCCCTCCGTACGGACGGAGGCGATCTCCGCGTTGCCCTCCGGCAGTTCCAGGGCGAGAAGCTCGATCCGCAGAAGCAACGCGGCGAGGGGGTTGCGCAGTTGGTGGGAGGCGTCGGCGACGAAGGCGCGCTGCTGCTCCAGCGCCTCCTCGACATGGTCGGCCATCTCGTTGAAGGAGCGGGCCAGACGGCGGAGTTCCGGTGGGCCGCTCGCGGCCGCGACGCGCGAGTTCATCCGCCCGGTGGCGATGTCGTGCGCGGCTCCGTCGAGGACCCGTACCGGCTTGAGCACCCAGCCGGTGAGACGGAAGGCCGCCCCCACGGCCAGCAGCATGGCGCCGACCTCCCCCGCCACGATCAGCAGCCAGCCCTGGAGCACCCGGGCACGCAACTGGCCCGTGGGCGAGTCGGTGAGCACCACGGCGACGACATCCCCGTCCCGGACGACCGGGGACGCCACAGCCAGCCGGTGCCGCTGCCAGGGCCACACCTGGGCCGGATCCTGGCTGCGGCGGCCGGTCAGCGCCTCCTGGAAGGCGCCCCGGCCCGGCCCTTCCGCCGGCCCGGACCAGTTCCGCGGGGAGGTGGCCATGGCGCGGCCGTCGCGGTCGAAGACGCCCGCCCGGATCCCGTAGGTGGCGTGGTAGCGCTCCAGCTGTCGTCGCAGGGTGGCGCGCCGTTCGGCGTCCTCGGTCGACTCCGTCACGAACTGCGCCAGCGCGGCGAACCGTACGGTGTCATCGATCCGGTCGACGACGACGCGCTGCTGCTGGGCGGCGGCCAGGCTCACCGCGAGCGGAAAGCCGAGGGCGAGCAGCACGCCCGCCATGAGGACGATGAGCAGGGGCAGAAGTCGGGTACGCACCGGGGCGGCGGGGGGCTCAGGCGTCCGGGGCGACCAGGCGGTAGCCGACGCCGCGCACGGTCTCGATGAGTGCGGGCATCCGCAGCTTGGAGCGGAGCGAGGCCACATGCACCTCCAGGGTGCGCCCGGTCCCCTCCCAGCTGGTGTGCCAGACCTCGCTGATGATCTGCTCCCGGCGGAAGACCACGCCCGGCCGCTGGGCGAGCAGCGCCAGCAGATCGAACTCCTTCCGGGTGAGCTGCACCTCGGCTCCGTCCACGGTGACCCGCCGGGTCGGCAGCTCGACGGTGACGGTGCCCAGCTTGAGGGCGTCGTCGGAGTCGGCGGCCGCCTCGTCACCGGCTCCGGTGCGGCGGCTGACCGCGTGGATCCGCGCCAGCAGTTCCCCGGTGTCATAGGGCTTGACCACGTAGTCGTCGGCACCGAGGTTGAGCCCGTGGATCCGGGACCGTACGTCGGAACGGGCGGTCACCATGATCACGGGTGTGGAGGTGAGCTTCCGCAGCTTGCCGCAGACCTGGTAGCCGTCCTGGTCGGGGAGGCCGAGGTCCAGCAGGACGACGCCGAAGGGCGGCTTCCCGGGATGGGCGGCGGGCAGGACCGCGTTGAGCGCCTCCTCGCCGTTGCGGGCGTGCACCACATGGAATCCGTGCCGCGCCAGCACCGCGGAGAGAGCGGCGGCGACATGGTCGTCGTCCTCGACAAGCAGCAGCCTCAATGGCCCCCCTTCGATCGTCTCGTTCATCTGCGCTATCCGTCCCCTGAAGGGTGCACCCGGCCGTACCGTAACGACCCCCTCCGGTACGGCACGTTTCCGTACGGTCGGCTACCCCGGCACCAACCGGAATCCGGCCAGACACCCTCGTACCGCATCGCCGCGACCGTCCCGCGCGGGGCGGCTGGTCACGGGCCCTGGCGGCGGTACGGAATCCATCGGCCGAGGGGTACGGATTTAGTCGTCAACCCGACGACCGACCCACCCCCTCAGGGGGTACCAGGGCATGAAGACCGATGTCCGGCCGGGGAGTCAAGGGGCTGCCCACCCCACAGCGGTTTCCGTTATGCACCCGGTACGCCGGAGCGCACCCTCTTCACACACAGTGTCCGCTTGAAGCCATATCGTTATGCTCAATTTCCGCTCAGATGTAATGACGCTGGTCGCACCGCATCACTAGGGTCCTCCCAACCAAGGAGGACGGAGCGAGAGTCGTGAGCGGAGTACCCATGACCAAGGACGCCAAGGACGCTGTCCCGGCAGCGGGCGACCTGGTCGTGCTGAGCAACGTCAACAAGCACTACGGCGCGCTGCATGTGCTCCAGGACATCGACCTGACCATCGCCCGTGGCGAGGTCGTGGTCGTCATCGGCCCCTCCGGGTCCGGGAAGTCCACACTGTGCCGCACCATCAACCGGCTGGAGACCATCGACTCCGGCTCGATCGCGATCGACGGCAAGCCGCTGCCCCAGGAGGGCAAGGAGCTGGCACGGCTGCGGGCCGACGTCGGCATGGTGTTCCAGTCCTTCAACCTCTTCGCGCACAAGACCGTGCTGGAGAACGTGACGCTGGGGCAGGTCAAGGTTCGCCGTACGGAGAAGAAGGCGGCTGAGCAGAAGGCCCGCGCCCTGCTCGACCGGGTGGGCGTCGGCAGCCAGGCCGACAAGTACCCGGCACAGCTCTCCGGTGGTCAGCAGCAGCGCGTCGCCATCGCGCGGGCGCTGGCGATGGACCCCAAGGTCATCCTCTTCGACGAGCCGACCTCGGCACTCGACCCGGAGATGATCAACGAGGTCCTCGAAGTCATGCAGCAGCTCGCGCGCGACGGCATGACCATGGTCGTCGTCACCCACGAGATGGGCTTCGCCCGCTCCGCGGCGAACCGGGTGGTCTTCATGGCCGACGGCCGGATCGTCGAAGAGGCCACACCCGACGAGTTCTTCAGCAACCCGCGCAGCGACCGGGCCAAGGACTTCCTGTCGAAGATCCTGCACCACTGACGGATCACCCCCGACGACTCGGAGTCCACGGCGGCGCTCTCCCACTCCCTGAGCGCCCCCGTGGACGACCACCACCGCTGACCGACGAACCACGACGTAAAGGGATGCTCACCATGAAGCTCCGCAGGACATCTGTTGCCATCGCCACCGGTCTCGCCCTCTCGCTGGCGCTCACCGCCTGTGGTGGCGACAAGAGCGACTCGGGCAGCGGCGGCAAGAAGATCACCATCGGCATCAAGTTCGACCAGCCGGGGATCGGGCTGAAGACCCAGGACGGCAAGTACACCGGCTTCGACGTCGACGTGGCGACGTACGTCGCCAAGGAGCTCGGCTACAAGGCCGAGGACATCGAGTGGAAGCAGACTCCCAGCTCCGAGCGGGAGAACATGATCAGCAACGGTGACGTGAAGTTCATCGCCGCCAGCTACTCGATCAACGACAAGCGCAAGGCCCGGGTCGACTTCGCCGGTCCCTACCTCCTGGCCCACCAGGACCTGCTGGTCCGTGCCGATGACACCTCGATCACCAAGGCCGAGGACCTCAACTCCAAGAAGCTCTGCTCCGTCACCGGCTCCACCTCCGCGCAGAACGTCAAGGAGAAGCTCGCGCCCAAGGCCGACCTCCAGGAGTACGGCGGTTACTCCGAGTGCCTGACCGGCCTGGAGAACAAGGCCGTCGACGCGCTGACCACCGACGACTCCATCCTCGCCGGGTACGCGGCGCAGAAGGAGCACCAGGGCAAGTTCAAGCTCGTCGGCCTCAAGCTCAGCGACGAGTTCTACGGCGTCGGCCTGAAGAAGGGCGACACCAAGCTCCGCGAGGACATCAACAAGGCGCTGGAGAAGATGAAGTCGGACGGCGCCTGGGAGAAGGCCGTCGCCGCCAACTTCGGCCCGGCCGGCTACAAGAACGAGCCCGCGCCGGCGATCACCGAGAAGGGCTGAGCCAGCGGCGGGTGCCCCGGGCCGACCGATCCGGCTCAGGTTCCGGTCCAGGTTCCGGTTCCGGGCTCAGGTTCCGGTTCCGGTTCCGGTTCCGGCTCCGGGGCACCTGCCACGATCCAACCAGGAGAGATCGCGGGTCAACGTGTTCGACTTTCTTGATTCCGGGCAGTACGACCTGCTCGGCGCGTTCTGGGTGACGGTCAAACTCGCCCTCTACTCGGCCGTGGGTTCCCTGATCTGGGGCACCGTGCTGGCCGGGATGCGGGTCAGCCCCGTCCCCCTGATGCGGGGCTTCGGCACCGCGTACGTCAACGTGGTCCGCAATACCCCGCTGACGGTCGTCATCGTCGCCTGTTCCCTGGGACTCAGCCAGACCCTGGGGTTCTCACTCGGCGCCGACAACTTCAAGGACGCCGGCTTCCGGCTGGCCGTACTCGGTCTGACGGCCTACACCGGCACCTTCGTCTGTGAGGCGCTGCGTTCGGGCATCAACACCGTGCCCGTCGGCCAGGCCGAGGCGGCCCGCGCGCTCGGGCTCAGCTTCTTCCAGGTGCTGACGCTGATCGTGCTGCCCCAGGCGTTCCGCGCGGTCGTCGCGCCGCTGGCGAACGTCCTGATCGCGCTCACCAAGAACACCACGGTGGCGGCGGCGATCGGGGTGGCGGAGGCCGCGCTGCTGATGAAGGAAATGATCGAGAACGAGGCCGACGCGCTCTTCGCCGTCTTCGGCGTCTTCGCCTTCGGTTTCATCGTTCTCACCCTGCCCACGGGCCTGGTGCTCGGCTGGGTGGCCAAGCGTGTGGCGGTGAAGCGATGACATCCGTGCTGTACGACGCCCCCGGCCCCAAGGCCAAGCGGCGCAACATCCTGTACACCGTGGCCTTCCTGGCGCTGCTGGGGCTCGCGCTGTGGTGGGTTCTCGCCACCATGGCGGAGAAGGACCAGCTCGCGGCGGAGAAGTGGAGCCCGTTCGTCGAGGACAGCAAGGTGTGGACCACCTTCCTGCTCCCCGGCCTCTGGGAGACGGTCAAGGCCGCCGCGCTGGCCGTGGTGATCGCGCTGCCGCTCGGCGCGATACTCGGCATCGGCCGACTCTCCGACCACGCCTGGATCCGCACCTCCGCGGGTGTCGTCGTCGAGTTCTTCCGCGCCATCCCGGTGCTGCTGCTGATGATGTTCGCGAGCGCGGCCTTCGTCCAGTTCTCGAACGTCGACTCCGATCTGCGGCCGATGTACGCGGTGGTCACCGGACTCGTCCTCTACAACGCGTCCGTGATCGCCGAGATCGTCCGCGCGGGCATCCTGGCGCTGCCCCGGGGACAGACGGACGCCGCCCAGGCCATCGGTATGCGCAAGGGCCAGACCATGACCTATGTGCTGCTGCCGCAGGCGGTGACGGTAATGCTCCCCGCGCTGGTCAGCCAGCTCGTGGTCATCGTCAAGGACACCGCGCTCGGTGGGGCGCTGCTCGGGCTGACCGAGCTGATGTCCCAGACCCGTGCCATCACGGCCAACTACGGCGCCAACACCATCGCCGCCCTGACCGTCGTGGCCCTGATCTTCATCGTGCTCAACTCCGCTCTCACCTCCCTCGCGAACTGGCTGGAACGCCGTTTGCGCCAGGCCAAGAGGGGCACCGGCGCCGTGCTGACCGGCGAGGCGGTCGATGGGGGCGGTGCGGCATAGATCTGACCCCCGGCACCGGCCGGCGGACCCTCCACATGGTCCATCGGCCGTACCCGAGGGAGGGGCGGTGGCG